>NZ_AWFE01000063.1:0-68208 GCF_003263315.1 Hyphomonas sp. GM-8P | reverse complement strand
CCCGCCACTTATGATTTTATTGCGGCCCGAGCACGATGCGAAAGCAAACCGAAGCCGGGCCGGTGCCGCAGGTAACAAAGGTCCAGGAAGATGAAATTCCATCACATCTCAAATTCGATCCTGTCGACGACGGCGCTGGCACTCATTCTCGCAGCGCCGGCTGTCGCTCAGGAAAACACTGAAACGGAACAACCCGAGGAAGCGCGCCAGCTGGAAACTGTCGTCATCCGCGGTGAGTACATTCCCGCCCCTCAGCGCGAGACTTCGCAGGTCGCCAGTTTCCTTGGGGCAGAAGATCTCGCCCGTCAGGGTGACTCAAACGCCGCTCTGGCCCTGACGCGTCTCAGCGGTCTCAGCGTTGTGTCCGGAAAGTTCGCCTATGTCCGCGGTCTGGGCGACCGCTACTCGGCAGCGCTTCTGAACGGTTCCCCGCTACCAAGCCCGGAACCGCTGCGCCGTACTGTTCCTCTGGACCTGTTCCCGTCGAATATTCTTGACGGGGCCGCTGTTCAGAAAACCTTCTCGGTTCAATACCCCGGCGAATTCGGCGGCGGCATGATTGACCTGAAAACGCTGCGGATGCCGCGCGACAATTTTTTGAACCTCAAGGTCGGTGGCACGTGGAACACCGCTACGACGGGTAAGGAAGGCATCTACGTAAATGGCGGCGATTACGATTGGCTCGGTTATGACGACGGCCTTCGGGATATTCCCGGTCCGCTTGCTGCAGTTCTGTCCTCCGACCAACGTCTGAGCAGCTATACCGCTGACGAAATCGAGGCCGTCGGTGAAAGCCTGGTGAATTCGCCGCTTTCCGTGATTCAGAATGGTGATCTTGGCCCGAACTTCGAAGGATCCGTCGATGGTGGCATGTCTTTCGACGCAGGCGACTTTGAAATCGGGCTGGTTGGCGTCGCCGGTTACGATCAGGAATGGCAAACAAAGGATGCGGTGCGTCAGTTCGTGCAAGGCGACGTGCTGGGGTCGGATTTCCGGACGTTCTCAACCAACCTGACGGCGACCGTCAATGCGCTGGGATCGGCGACAGCCGAATGGACCGATGGTGAAGTGCAGGGCACCCTGTTCTATGTTCACTCGACCTCCAAAGAAGCCCAGATCAACGAAGGTAAAGACTTCAACGCGCAGGGCAGCACGGGTCTGGTTCATGATGAATCGTCCGGCTGGTTCGAGCGTGGTCTGACATTTGGTCAGCTTCGTGGTGAGCACTATTTTGGTGACCTGACCTTCTCCTGGCGCGGCTCAATGGCACAATCCACGCGGGATGCGCCGTATGAGCGGTCGCTTCGCCGTTTCGTGGATGATGAAGGCAACATTCTCTATTCGGTCGCTAACAGCTACGACATTCGCTTCTCCGAACTGACGGATGACAATGTCGCTTATGGCGCTGACCTGAAATACGAGACTACGATTGATGGCACGCGCGAAGCGATCATCTCCGGCGGCTTCGATTCTTCGAGCACGGACCGTGACTACGAGTTCCTCGCATTCCGGTTCGCCGGCGGTAACTCGCTGCCGCTGGACGTCCAGATGGCCCGTCCGGACTATCTATTCTCGCCGGATAACATCGATCCTGCGCGGTTTGTGCTGCAGGAAGTGACCACGCCGAACGACTCCTACTCTGCGGGTCTCGACGTCGTGGCCGGTTACGTTCAGGCGGACCTGGAACTCTTCCCGTTCATTCGCACCACAGTTGGTGCGCGCTATGAAACGGCGGAAGAAACCGTGCGGACGTTCGACCGTTTCGGTAACCCGGGGGCTGGGGATGTAAATCTCGAAAACGATTACGTCCTTCCATCCGCGACGTTTACCTGGAACTTCGCTGACGATCTCCAACTGCGTCTCGGATACTCGCAGACAATTGCGCGTCCGCAGTTCCGTGAACTCGCCTTGTCGAACTATTTCGATCCGGAAACCGAGCGGTCCTATCGGGGCAACAGCGGCCTGGTCGACAGTGAGCTTAAGAACTATGACGCCCGCCTCGAATACTATCTTGGCCGGAACGAGTTCATTACGATCGGTGCATTCCACAAGGAAATCAAAAACCCGATCGAAGAAGTTCAGTTCTCGACGTCTACGTTCGTGTTCGAAACGACGTTCATCAACTCGCCGAAGGCTGTTCTGTCCGGTGCCGAGCTGGAATATCGTACGCGCTTCAACATGCCGATCTCCAATCCCTGGTTCGATGATCGCGACTGGCTGTTCTCGGCCAACTATACCTACACCTCTTCAGAGGTGCAGGCGGGGGAAGGTGATCAGGTTTTCGACCCGATTTCCCGTTCGTTGCGTGATGCCTCGCTGTATAATCTCGACGGATCAAAGCTTCAGGGTACGCCGGAAAATATCGCCAACATCCAGTTCGGTTGGGAAAGCAATGTCGAGCAGATGACCCTGCTTCTCGGTTGGGTGGATGATCGTATTCTGCAACGCGGGCTGGATCAGCCTGGTGCGGAATTGCCCGATATCATTGAGGATCCGGGCGTCCAGCTGGACCTTGTCTACCGTCGTGATTTCACCGTCGCGGGGCGGGAATTCACACTGGGGCTGAGCGGCCGTAACCTGCTGGATCAGGCTCATGAAGAATATCAGTCGAACGCCAATGACCTCGGCCGGACTGAATTCAACACCTATGACCGGGGCCGCAGTCTGTCGGCCAGCGTAACTCTGCGCTTCTGATCTCTTTGCCGCCGCGGTGTTCCGGCGCCGCGGCGGCTTTTTCTGACAGCTACTGAGAAAACATCGGCTTTCTCATAAATATCTGTAACTTGCGTCACAAAAGTACGAAATATCTCATGTAAACGAACGACCTGAAGGCGGTACTCCGGCGACTGGCCGGGTCTCTGCCTTGTCCGGTTTATCGCAGACTTTGAATGTCAGCGGATCTACACTCAAGGGCGCCAGGTGGCAGGATGTATGCAGGGAGAGTTTGCGTTTGGGACATTCCCGGCACATTGCATAGGTAACCTGCCAAGCTGTCGAATGACTCTCCTGAGAGTTGTGCAGAGATCCCTTTACGGGAGTCAGGACGTTCATGTTGGTGGTTGAGCCTGTAGAATGCAGGCGCCAGATCTGCCCGGTGAGATTGGTTCGCCGTTCGGATTTTGGGTGAAAGGACGTGGAAGTTGAGTGAGATGGCTGGACTTGGTGATCGGACGGGATTGTCTGTGGCCGATTTCGGGCGTCTGCTTTTGCGGAGCGCAGGCCCCCTTATTCGCGTTGCTGAAATCTGCCTGATAGCCTTGATTGCCTTCCTCTTGGCGCGCCTGGTCTGGATCGCCGTCGAGCCTGGTGGCGCTGTGATGGGTGTTCAGCCCATGGGGGATGTTTTCCGTCAAGCACCTGGTGGTGGTGATGCGCCGGCATTGTCGGGGAATATGTCGCTCCTGACGACCCTCGACCCATTCAACAGGGGCGGCGTCGTTGCCGATATTGTTCAGGAAGCCCCTGAAACGAAGCTTAATCTCGTTCTCAAAGGGGTTCGCGCTTCTGCAAATGGCACGGGTGTTGCGATGATCGTGATGCCGAACAACCGGCTGAGCATTTTTGCGCCTGGTGAAACCATTCTCGATGGAGTGGTGCTGGACCGCGTTTATGGAGATCGCGTGACATTGCGTAAGGATGGCCAGATCGAAGCGCTGCTTATGTCCAGTGGTGCAGACAGGTTGTCTGTCCTGTCTTCTCCCGGCGATATCAAACCGAACACCTCGGATGGCGGTCAGGCGGCAAGCGATGACCTGATCAGCACAACGGCCACGGACTTCCTTGCCAATCTCGTAATCAATCCGGTTCATCGCGGATCGGATTTCGTCGGATACGAAATCGGCAGCCGGGGCGATGCTGCGCTGCTTGAGCGTTCCGGGTTGATGCCGGGCGATATTGTGCTGTCGGTGGACGGGGTGTCGGTCGGTGCCACTGCCCCCGGCGAGCTTGCGATGAAGCTTTCCTCATCCAGAAAAGTCCGTCTCAGAATTGATCGCGATGGCCGACAGGTCGACCAGATATTCACGCTGCCGGAGAACCCGTAGCTTATGAAACTCAAATCCGTTCTCTCCGCTGCGCTGCTCGCTTCGACAGCGCCAAATGCGTTTGCCCTGGCTGGCGAAAGCGGTCCTGAGCCTTCGCGTCACATCATGAACTTTGATGATGTCGAGCTGTCTGCGCTCGTTGCGGATGTGTCGACCGTCACGGGCTACACCTTCATCGTGCATCCTGACGCACGGACCAAACGCGTGACAGTCTCTTCGTCAACTCCTTTGACCCGGAACCAGGTATTTGATGTCTTTCTATCCGCGCTGCGGGTGCATGGGTTCACGGCCGTCCCTGCTGGAAGGTCTACCTACCGTATCGTGCCTGAGCGCCAGGCGGTGTCTGACGCGAGCACGTCAGCAAGCGGTTCCAACACATTCATCACGGAAATCTTCGCGCTCAAGCATTCTTCCGCCCGGGATGTCGCGGCAGTGATCAAGCCGCTGATTGCGGAGCAGGGGCAGGTTGTCGCCAACAATGCGTCCAACACGCTGGTCGTCGTTGACTATGCATCAAACCTGCCGCGTCTGCGCGCCATGCTGAAGCAGATCGATTCCGATCCGTCGGTAACCCAGACGATCAGCTTGAAGAATATACCTGCTCGTGAAATGGCGTTGATTTTGACCAATCTCACAGTCCCGCCGGGTGAGAACTCCTATGGCGTGAACTTCCAGGCGGTTGCCTCAGATACGGGCAATGCCATTGTCCTGAAGGGTGATGACGCGCTGGTTAGGCGCGCGGTCGAAGTCAGTCGGGAACTCGACTCCCACGACCGGACGGAAGACACGCTTCGGGTTATTCCGCTGAACAATGCAAATGCTTCGGATCTCGTTCCTGTGCTCCAGCAAATGGCGGGCGCCATGGATGCGCGCCGCGCTGCTGGTGGAGAGCCGGATGCATCGACGACGATTGCGCATCATGAGCCGACCAATTCCCTCGTGATCAGTGCCCCTCCGGAAACCCTGGGCGCGCTCGAGCGCATTGTGAATGATCTTGACCGGCGCCGTTCACAGGTTCTGGTCGAAGCAATCATTGTCGAGATGTCAGACGATACGGCAAGAGAGCTCGGTTTGCAGTTCCTGGTGTCGGGTACAAATGACTCGACCGTGCCATTCGTTTCCACCAACTATTCCCGGTCCGCGCCCAGCATGCTGGCGCTCGCCGGCGCGCTCAGTTCTAATACGCCGTTCAATACGGGAACGGCCGAAACAAACCCATTTGCGGAAGCGGCGGTGAACTCATTGCTTGGGTTGTCAGGCCTTAGCGTCGGTGTTGGCGGGCAGGACGGTGATACCTTGTTTGGCGCCATCCTGACGGCCGTGGAGAACGATACCCAGTCCCGCATCCTTTCCAAGCCCTTCAATATGACGCTCGACAACGGAACTTCGTCACTCCTCGTCGGTCAGGAAGTCCCGGTTGCGACAGGCGAAGTGCTTGGCGACTCAAACTCCAATCCGTTCCGGACGGTTGAGCGCCGGGACGTTGGTGTTGGACTTGATGTTACGCCTCGGATTTCGAACGACGATACGATCCGTCTCGATATCACGCAGGAAGTGTCCAATATCGCGCAGGCAATCACGACGGGCTCCAGCACGGACCTGATCTTCAATACACGGAAGATCAGCACGAGTGTTATTGCTGACAATGGCGAGATCATCGTCCTGGGTGGTCTGGTTGAGCAAACTGAGAGTATCACGAACGAAAAAGTTCCGGTTCTGGGTGACATCCCGGTCGCGGGGCGTCTGTTCCGGTCGGAAGGCAAGGGAATGGGCCGAACCAATCTGATGGTGTTCATTCGGCCAACGATCGTGCGAAATCGTGATGATGCGCGCGCAGCGACGTCGCGTTCCTATCGCTATCTGCGCGCGCAAGAATTGTGGACCGGAGACGGTGACAGCGGTGAGTCCCTTGACCGGTTCGTCAACCAGGTGCTTGGGAGCCCGCCACCGCAATGACGACCGCGCCCGCCATCCAGCAATTCACCTATGCCTTTGCGAAGGACAAAGGGATTGTTGTCTTGCCCGGGCGGGACGTGCTGACGCTCGGCATGCGGGCAGGGGCGGACCCTCTGACGCTGCTTGAGGCCCGGCGAGCGCTTGGCTCGAGTTTCGAACTGGAGCCGCTGGATCGGGATGCTTATGAGCGCACGCTGGCAGATGTGTTTGCCGCAGACGCTTTGGCCGGGGATAGCGTCAATGCTGCAGTGGATGCGCGTGGCGGTCTGGAGAGCCTGATCGACGATTTGCCGAAAGCGGCTGACTTGCTTGATGGTCAGGACGATGCGCCCGTCATCCGTTTGATCAACGGCCTCATCCACGAGGCGATGAAGCAGCGGGCGTCCGATATTCATATCGATCCGTTCGAAGACACATTGTCCATTCGCTATCGTATCGACGGCGACCTGGTAGAGGTTCTGACCCCGCCGCGGAAACTGGCCGCGCCGATTGTGTCCCGTATCAAGGTCATGTCGCGGCTGGACATTGCGGAGAAGCGCCTGCCTCAGGACGGCCGGATTTCGCTGTCCGCGGGCGGCAAGTCCATTGATGTGCGTGTCGCGACACTGCCCACGCGTTATGGCGAGCGTGTCGTTCTTCGACTGCTCGATACAAAAAATGCTCTGCTGAATCTCAGAGACCTCGGCATGGACGAGGACACTTATCAGCGTTTCACCGAAGCTCTCAGTCAGCCCAATGGTGTGATTCTGGTTACAGGGCCTGTCGGGTCCGGAAAAACCACGACGCTCTATTCCGCACTTTCGCGCCTGAATACGGGCCGCGACAATATCATGACGCTGGAAGATCCGGTCGAATACGGCCTGCCGGGCATCAGCCAGACGCAGATGGATCACAAGGTCGGCCTCAACTTTGCGGCCACCTTGCGATCGATCCTGCGTCAGGATCCCAATGTCGTCATGGTCGGTGAGATCCGGGACTCGGAAACAGCCGAAGTGGCTTTCGAATTCGCTTCAACCGGCCGGCTTGCGCTCTCTACGTTGCATACCAACTCGGCCTCCGGTGCGATTACGCGCCTTCGCGATATGGGCGTGGAAGACTATCTTCTGTCTTCAACACTGCGCGCGATCATGGCGCAGCGCCTTGTTCGGAAACTTTGTCCGGTTTGCAAGACTGCGCGAAATGCGACGCACGCCGAGTGTGAAGCGCTTGGCCTTTCTGGCGATACTGAGCTGACGGTCTATGACCCGCAAGGCTGTATCTCCTGCGGCCAAACCGGTTTCACAGGACGTCTGGGCGTTTATGAGCTGCTCGTGGCGGATCGTAGTATCCGCAACATGCTGGGGGATGGTGCGTCTGAAGATGCGATCGATCAGGTGGCATTCGCGGACCATGACCGTCTGCTGGACAATGCGCGCCGATATGTGATCTCGGGGGAGACCAGTGTTGCGGAAGTTCTGCGCGCCTGCCGCAAAGGAGGTCAGTAATGGCCGCCTTCGAATATGTTGCACTTGATGCCGAAGGAAAACGCCGATCAGGCATAATCTCCGCAGACAGTGCGCGGTCAGCCCGCAAGGAACTGCGACTGCGTGACTTGATGGTCTTGAATGTGGACCCCGTCGCGGAAAAGCAGTCCAAGACTGTCGTTCGCCGTGGCCGGCTCAGCGACAAGCAACGCGTGCTTCTAGTCCGGCAATTGTCTGTGTTGCTCAAGTCCGGTCTGGCTGTGGAACAGGCGCTTGGTGCATGTGCAGGCAACGAAAACCCTGTCAGCGTACAAAAGGCTGTCCACACGGTTCGTGCGGATGTCGTTGAGGGCGCTCGATTGTCAGAAGCCATGGCGTTAGCGCCGGATGCGTTCCCCCCACTCGTCCGTGCTGTTACAGCGGCAGGTGAGATGTCTGGCCAATTAGGCGAGATCATGGAGCGCCTCGCGACCTATCTGGAGCGCAGCTATCAGCTGCGCCAGAAAGTCCGCGCCGCGCTGATTTATCCCGCGCTTCTGACCGTCATGGCAATGGGCATGGTCATTGCGCTCATGGTGGTCGTGGTTCCGCGGCTCGTGGAACAGTTCGATTTGTTCGACGCTCAGCTGCCGCTACTGACGCGAATTGTGATCGGCCTATCCAATGGTGTGCGGGAATACGGATTGATCATCCTGTTAATTCTTGCTGCGCTCGTGTTCCTGGGTGCGCGCCTCCTGCGCCAGCCCGCCATGCGGCGCAGTCTGGACAGGTTTGTTCTCCGACTGCCCTTGATTGGTTCTCAGACACGTACGGTTGCCGCTGCACGCTTCGCCCGCGTCTTCGCAACCTTGTCGGCTTCTGGCGCAACAATTCTGGAGGCGCTTGAAGGAGCAAAGGGCGCCGCCAATAACACGGTCATCGCTGATGCGACGGACTTCATCGCTGAAAGAGTTCGTGAGGGCGGATCCTTATCCAGCGCCTTGTCTGCTACGGGAGTTTTTCCGCCGATGATGGTGCATATGGTCACCAGCGGTGAAGCGGGCCGCGATGTTTCCGGCATGATGAACCGGGCCGCAGATTTTCTCGATACAGAGTTCGAAACGGGCTCCGCCGCGCTGCTGGCGCTGGCAGAACCACTTATTATCGTGCTGATGGGGGGTATCGTCGGGCTGATCGTGATGTCGATCATGCTACCGATCCTCCAGCTCAACACGCTCGCCATGTCATAGGAGACACATTCATGAAACCAATCAGGAAGATTGCCAGACCCCGCCGCCCCAAGGATGCCGGCTTTTCCCTGGTGGAGCTTATGGTGGTTATCTTCATCATGGGCCTGCTTGCGACCCTGGTGATCATCAACGTCGCGCCCGTGGGCGAACAGTCACGCGTCGGCAAGGTCCGTGCGGACATCGCCGCATTTGAAAGTGCGCTCGAAATGTACAGCCTCGACATGTATTCCTATCCGAATGCGGAGGCCGGTCTTGCGGCACTCAAGAAACCGCCGGCGGGTGCGGACATCGCGACATACCGGCCGGGTGGATACGTCAAGCGGTTGCGTGATGATCCCTGGGGGAACCCATATCAATACGATGTCCCGGGACAGCGTTCGGGTGGAGCCTACGACGTCTATTCGTCCGGACCGGACGGCAAGGCGGGCACGGCGGACGATATCGGCAACTGGGAATAGGCGGTCTTTTGTACAGTATCACGCATCGGGATAGCGGCTTCTCCCTCGTGGAGATCATGGTCGCCCTGTTCATCATGGCGCTTGCGAGCGCCATGGTGGTGATGGTGATGCCATCACGGCCTGATGCTTTGGATGCTGAAGCTGATCAATTCGACAAGCTGATGACCCGCACGCTCGATCAGGCCATCAGCCGGGGGCAGGCGCAGGGCATTCGCATCGAGGAGAATGCCTACACGGTTTATACGCGTATCAATGGCCGCTGGGTGCCGGTGGAAGCATCGAGCCGTCGCGCGTCCGGAGGCGTGACCATCAGTATGCAGGGTAAATCAAACGCGAAATCAGATGAAGCACTTCCCCAGATTGTCATGGATGCTTCCGGTATCGTGTCCGGCCCCGATGTGCGTTTTTCCAAAGGTGTCCGGACCCGCGACTTCGAACTGCCGTGGCAGCCAAGCCGATGACAGATCGTGGTTTCACCCTGGCTGAAGTTCTTGTGGCGCTGGTTGTGTTTTCCATCGCTGCCATCGGACTCGCCCATCTGGTTACGGAAACAACTGCCAATGCCGGGCATACGCGAAGTTTGTCGCTGGCCCGCATTGAAGCGGACAACCGGTTGGTTGAGGCCGTCTCTGACCCGGCCGTGCTCCGGGCCGGGTCTGCATCAGGAGAGAGCATCCAGCGTGGCCAGTCATTTGACTGGGTGCGGGAAATCGAGATCCGTGACGAAAACGGTCTCGCCGGAATTCGTGTGACTGTCTCAGACGCGGCGACGGGTCAGCGACTCGCAATGCGGGAAACGCTGGTACAGGTGAGACCATGAAGCACGATGCGGGTTTCACCCTTATCGAGATGCTGGTGGCTCTGGCGCTGACCTCGATGATTGCCGTTGCAGGATCAACTCTGCTGATCGGAACGGTGAGGGCATCTGACAGGCTCGGGAAAACGACAGAAAGCGTCAGCGAAATTGAACTGACCCACACGCTGATGCGGGACGATTTTGCAAACATCCGGATGCTGTACGGAGATGCTGGTCAGCCCGACTATACGTCCTCGCCGTTCGTCGCCTTTGTGCGTGACGGCTGGAGCCATCCGGTTCCAGATGACAATCGCGCGTCATTGCTGGCGGTCGAATATCAGTTCCGGGACGGTACGCTGACGCGGCGCGCCTGGCTCCGCCCAGATCCGGCCGCTGATACACCTCATGCGGATCGCGTGCTTGCCACGGGATTGTCCCGCATGACAGCGCGATATTTCGATGGCCGGGAATGGGTGCCTGAATGGAATGCGGGCGAAAAGGATATGCCAGCGGCCATTGAATTGACCTTTGAATACTCGGACACGGATGCGTTGACCGAACTCTTCCTGATCGGGGGAGGTGGCTGATGCGCAAGATCGACAAGGAGAAGGGAGCAAGCCTCCTGTCAGTCCTCGTAATCGTCATGTTGATGTCTGTGGCTGCGATTGCCGCGACCGACGCGCTTGCCCGGTCTGTCCTCATCATCAAGTCTTCTTCCGCGAGGGCGGAGATATTCTGGACGGCTCGTGGCGCCGCGGATGCGGCTGCGACTTACCTCACAAAAGCATTGGAGATGAATGAGGGTGCCCTGAACAGTGAGTCTGAATTGTTCGCTCAAACTATCACCCTTCCGGCTGGAAATGGTGTGGTCGTGGTTCAGGCGAGGGAAGCCTCCAATTGCTTCAATCTGAATGCGCTCTTCAATAGCGCGGGTGACGGTGAAGTCAGCGACGCATCGCTTCAGGCGTATGATGACTTGCTTGTCGCGGCTGAGTTTGACGACGCAGAGGCAGAATCTCTGGCCCAGAAACTGGCCGACTGGATCGATGCCGACTATTCCACCCGTACCTATGGCGCAGAAGATGGATACTACGCATCTCAGGCCGAATCCTATCGCGCCGCCAACACAAAACTGCGAAGCGTCAGCGAGCTCAAAGCCATAGCAGGATATGATCCGGAAGTTTTCGCAAGGATTGAACACCTCGTTTGCCTGCGTCCGGAACAGGAGCAATCCGTACTCAACATAAATACATTGAGCCTTGAACAGGCGCCGCTTCTTGTTGCGCTATATTCGCAAGAACTATCCCTCGATGATGCCCGAGCATTGATTGACTCCCGTCCTGCCGGCGGGTGGTTGAGCAAAGAGGGCTTTATTCAGCAGGACGCTGTCATGAAGATTGCACCAGACGCCCGAAATGACATGGTGCTCGCGCTTGCGTCGGACTATTTGTCAGCGGACATCAACATCGGGACGGGCGATCTGATCACGAATTACCAGGCACTTTACCGGCGGTCGGAAACCGGAAACGTGGCCCTGGTTTCAATGGTGCGGAGGGAATTCTAATGGCGCGCCATCTCATCGCTCTTCTTCCTGCGAATGGTCAGCCATGGCGGTTCGCGGTCATTACTGCCGGCGCGGTGACCTTGTTGTCGCCACAGGAGACAGCCGCAAGTTCTGACGAGGTGACGGTAATTGTGCCGGCAACGGAGGTAGCAATTTCCACAGTGCGCCTGGTGGGCGCCCGTAAGGCTGATTGGTTGCGGACGGCACGTTTTGCGGTCGAAGACGATATAGCCGTGCCAGTCGAGGGACTGCATGTTGCGATCGACCAGCACCGGAATTCCACCGGAAAAGGCACGGTGTGCATGGTGGCGCGACCGGTCATGGAAGACTGGATGCGCCGTCTGTCAGAGGCGGGACTGGAGGATGCCCGTCTCGTACCCGATGTCACCTTGCTCAAGGCCGGATCGGCGCCTTTGGAGATTGGTGATCGCATCCTCGTTGCTGGAGAGGACAAGCCGTTCGCGATTGATAAATCCCTACCGTCGGAGCTCGTCTCCGCGCTGATGCAGCGCGCTGGGGCAGAGCCAGAGCATGCTGACGATGCGTTGCTTGCACTCGCGCGTCGGTTTGCGGCAGGTAATGCTGGCATCGACCTGAGACAGGCTGACTTCGCACGCAAAGCTGAATTGCCGATAGACCTGAAACGTTTCCGTCTCCTGGCCGGTCTCGCTGCAGCTTGTGCCTTGGCGTGGGGCGTCTACACGTTTGCCAGCATTCGTTCCATGGACCAACTGGAAGCCGTGCTGGATCGTCAGACGCGGGCAAGCTTCACTGCCCTGTACCCGGGAGAGCCGGTGCCGTCGAACATACTTGCTGCGGTCCGCGAGCGCTCCAGTGGCACCCAAAGGCCTGCTGCAGGGTTCAGGAAAATGGCAAGTGTGCTCTATGCAGCGCTGGCAGATGAGGACGGTGTTCGCCTCTCCAGCCTTCGCTACGATGCCGATGCAGGACAGTTGCAGGCGAAACTTGTCTACAGCGCCTTTGGCGATGACGAGACACTCAAGAATGCAATTGAGGCTGGCGGTCTGTCTGTCCGGCTTGGAGATGCGCGGGTGGAAGACGGCCGAGTCGTTGGCGACATGATACTGGAGCTGGCATCATGACGGAGTACTGGTCCACACGTTCTATGCGTGAGCGCCTGCTGATTGTTCTTGCTGGATTGCTTGTTGCGGTCCTGCTCGCCAATCTGCTTGTCGTGCAGCCATTGCGCGCCGCGAAAGAAAGTGCGGCGGCATCGCTCGCCTTAGCCTCCAGAACACTTGATGCGGTAACCGCAGCCCGGCCGGTTGCCAATGCTGGAACGGCATCCGGGGTGTCTGCTGTTGAAGGGCAGGATCTGCGTTCAAGGCTGGTCGAACTTGCCGCTCAGCGAGGCATATCGGTTTCCCGGCTCCAAACGAGCGAACGCGGCGCCATCATCATTCAGTTCGACCAGGTGTCGGTGCAGCCCTTGTTTGCCTGGCTGGAAGCCGCCGAACGTGAACTGGGGGCTGAACCGGCTCAGGCATCTGTATTTGCTGATACGGCCGGCACAGTTCGCGCCAGTTTCGAATTCCGAGGAGGCGCGTTGTGATGCGGAAATCGTTGCTTCTCATCGTATTCGCCGGCGTTTTTGTCGTTACCTTGATCGCCAGCGCGCCCCTGTCGTTCGTCCTGAAGCGGACGGGTATCGTGGAGCAGGGCGTTTCCTGGCAGCAAGCACGCGGTACCGTGTGGCACGGTCAGGTCACGGGGCTGGCTGTGCACGGCGATGCTGTGGGCGCGGTTCAGGGTGATTTCAGTCTCATGCGAATGATCCGAGGGCAGCCGGGTCACCTTCTCCGCTGGAGCGGTCCCTCCGGACAGGGCTCCGCACTCGCAGCGCTATCGGGTGACCAAATTCTGATCCGGCAAGGACGTGCAATGGTCATGTTCGATGCGGCGCGCATCTCTTCTCTGTTTCCGGCGCAGGAAGTTTCACTGCGCCTGTCAAATATGTCGATCGAAGCGACGGCGGATGGCTGCCGGACCGCGAGCGGTAAAGTAAATACGGATGCGCTGTCCAGAATTTCTGCCGTTTACGGAGCGAACTGGCCCGATCTTGACGGAGTGCTGTCCTGCGCGGATGGAGATCTGGTCGTCTCGGTCGAGGGCCGCGCAGCAGACGGAACTCGCATCTCAGCGAGATCTTCCCTGCAGGGCAACGGCCGGTTGGAGCTTTGGGACGTGCCCGAGAATCAGACGAATGCTCTTCTGCTTGCCGGTTTCACCAACGAGGCGGGCCGGTTTGTCTACATGCAGCAATTGTCGAGCGGGGAAACGTCCAGTGAATAAGACCCTCCTTCTTTCCGGGTTCGTGTTTCTTGGCGCCTGTGCCTCGTCGGGTACTGTGCAGGTACCGGATACACCTGCGGCTGCACCTGAAGCGGCTGTGACCTCATTGCCAGCCCAGACTCTGGAGCCCGGTACGTGCGGTCTGTTCCTGTGGTCGCGTGACGAACCCCGGCACTTCGTTCTGTTCTATCCGGCGGGGGATCCCACGGCTGAAGCAATCGTCGATGGCCGCCGGCAAACGCTGAATGTCGATTCGCAGGATGGCGATGTTTTTGGACAATTTCTGACCCGGATGGCGTTTAGCAGGACGGATGGCAATCCGGTCATGTTGACCCTGACCCCCGGAGAAGAGATCGAAGGCGGGCGCCGCGTGCCGCTGGCGCGAATGATTTATAACAATGCGGATGGATGGGAAATCATAACACCGCTTACAGGATTGACTGCTTGCCAGCCTGAGTGACATCCTGTTTTCTGTAATAACTACTACAATACACAAATAATCCATTATATTGGATCGTATTGACACATAAGCGTCACAATGCGTAATGTGACGGTTATGTTACATCGTGCCTCCAAAATTCTGTCCGTTTCGGCGCTGGCCTTTGCGGCCCTGAGCGGTCCTTCCTTCGCAGAAGCAAATTCTGCCTGCGACCTTTCCAATGGGTACGCCATCACACCGACGGCATTCCAGCAGGAGGCGAATGCCTGCCTGAAGGACATCAGCGGCGTCGAGGCTGATGCCGTGATGGCGGATCAGCTGTTCCGTCTGGCGGGCGAACAACGTGCCAGTCAGGGCGAGTCTGAGCTGCGGATGCTCAGCTCCCTGAGCGAAGCGGCCCGGCTGCACGCCTACGATATGGCGGTGCGGGGGTATGCGTCTCACGAAGACCTGGAAGGCCGCACCCACCTTGACCGGGTCCGCATGATGGAGCGCAGCGCTCTGATCGGTTCATTCGGTGCAAACATCGTCATCGTGAAAGCGGGTGCTTCTCCCGAAGATGTCCAGAAGGTCATCATGGCGGATGAGGCCAATGCTGCAAACGTGGAGCGGGATGAGTTCGACCACATGGGTGTCGCTGCTGTCGAGGCAAACGGTGTGCTCTACGTCGTGCAGCTCTTCGCTCGCGTCGATGGACAGCTCAACACGCCAGTCCCACTCGTCGCTGCGCCGCGCACAAATCTGGCTGCGAATTATAATGATCAGTTCGAACCGGTGGGCTGGTCCGTGGTCTCGGCCACTGGTGAAACCCTGATGCGCGGCATCGGCAGCAAAATGCCTGCTTCGGTGCCTGAGATTTCCGAAGGGTTCATCCAGATGGACGTGGAAAGCAATAACAGTATCTATACGCTGAGAGGCCCTGCCATCTCCTCATCGCTCTGAGGTAAGTCTCTAGACATATTCCAATTCGCCCGGGCCCTGTGCCCGGGCGTTTTCGTTTCGGAGGGATGCTTCTATGCTGCAGGCTGGATGTCGCAGCGGCAAAGGGGCAGGCGTTCATGACAACCGACATGTTGCTCTGGGGCGTGGTGCTCCTGCCAGCATTGGCGGCGCTCACCTGGATAGACATACGCACTTTGCGCTTGCCTGACGCGCTGACTCTTCCACTGATCGGTGCGGGCCTCGTCCAGTCATGGTATTTTACCGGAGACGTCTGGATTGCACTGATCGGAGCGGCAGGCGGCTATGTTTTCTTTCTGGGGATCGAAAAGGGCTACCGGGCGTTGCGCGGTCGGGATGGTCTCGGCCGCGGGGATGCGAAGCTGCTTGCGGCGGGCGGAGCGTGGTGCGGCTGGATCGGTCTTCCATGGATCGTGCTCATTGCGAGCGGCTCAGGACTTGCCTTTGCCGGGGCGCTCACACTGATGGGGCGCCGGCCTGACGGCATGATGCCTTTCGGTCCGTTTCTGGCGCTCGGGATAGGTGTGGTCTGGCTGGGACAATTCAGGTTGGTGTGGCTCTGACCCCCAACCGATTGATGTGCGGATGCTGGAGCGGTAGGAGCTGTGTATGACGGGAACGCGGACCAAAACACGACCTGACCGACGCACCGCGATCCTCGATGCGGCAGAGGAACAGTTCGCAAGGCATGGCTATGACGGCGTTACGCTGCGCGCCATCGCCAAGCATGCCGGTGTCGATGTCGCGCTGCCCAACTATTATTTCGGACCGAAACGGGACCTGTTCGATGCCGTACTGGTGCGCCGTGCCGAAATCATGAACCAGCTGCGCCTGAACCAGCTGGACGAATGCCTGCAGCAGAGCGATCAGGCGCCCACCGTAGAGGCGATCATCCGGGCCTATCTGCGTCCTCTGCTGATCGGCGACCATGTTCAGGAAGAGGGTTGGAAAAACTACTACGCCCTGATCGCCTACGTGAACAATTCTCCTGAATGGGGCGGCGTATTGATGACGCAATTCTTTGATCCGCTGGTCGATCGTTTCATGGACGCCTTCCGCCTGGCCTTGCCGGGGATGGAAGATCGCGACCTCTACTGGGCTTATCACTGCCTGTCTGGCGCCCTGACGCTAACATTTGCCCAAACCGGACGCATCGACCATCTGTCCGGTGGCCTATGCCGCTCCAGCGACCTCACAGACGCCTATGAGCACATGGTGAAGTTCACTACGGCAGGCTTTGAATCCTTCCGTCAGAAAAGCTGCACCTGACTGGAATGAGGCGGCGGAGAACACGGTTACTGTTGCCGTGGCCTTAAAACTGTTGTGAATTGAATTTTCAGGGGAAAGACGGGCGTACCCGGTCATCGGTTCGATCGGTCTTGAGTGAGGAGTCGGTCGTGGGAAAGAGACGCAGCGTTCTGGCGTTCACGGCAATGATTGGCGCCTGCACGGCGCTGACGGGGTGTCTGACTAGAAGCATCAATACAAGGCCGCCGGTGGTTTCCGACGGCATGGGCTCTGACCTTCGCATCATGCTGGACGATTCCTGCCTGCCGCCAGACACGCGCGGCCCGGGAGACCGGACACTCGGATTCGGCCAGGAACTGGCGCTGCAGGCTGGCATGCTGGCCTTCGATTCCGTCGGCGCCTGGCTCCAGCAGATGGGCGCGCCTAAGATTGACCGCAGCACCGGCGTTGTCAGCGGAAAACTATTCACCAGCCCTGACATGATGGAGTTCAATCGGGAAGTCGGCTGTGTTCATGTGATCAGGGAAGGTTTCGATCCGTCCGGGCCGTCATTTGGCAATGCGCCGCCAGAATTCCTGGCGGAATGGAACCGTCTCGGCCTTGTCTCCCGGCCATCCTTCTATGCAGAGATCCGCCTGGTGCCCGATGACGAACAGTCCGGCTATTTTAATGCCGAGTTGCTCAAGGTCGTATCGAATGAATTCGAACGGCAGGCGCGTTACGATTCTCGCGACTACCTCCTTGTGCTGGACTTTGAGCGCCCGGAGCCGCGAACCTATGTCCAATTCACACCTGAAGGCGCAGTGGAGTTTCACGACGCGTCAGGCTTTGCCCGCGGTGTTTTCAAGTTTCCCGAGCTTCAACGCGGACAGTACATCTCTGGCCCCGCCGCGGCCGCCCTTGAAACGGGCTGGATGCCGCTCGACTATTCCGGCGTCGATCGGGACTCGGGCATCTTCAACCTCTTTGTGGATGTTCTGGAGCTGAAGCGCGGCGATCCGCTGCTCTCTGATATCGGTTCGCTGCTGCGCTCCAATGCCGTACAGGCAGCTGCCGAAGAAGAGCTCCGCAAGCAAATTGACAAGGAAGGCACGCGCCGCGACGAAGAAGAGGAACGGGCAGGTGAGCTAACCACGCAGCGTGGGCTTGAGCGCGCCCTCCGCCGTGCCGTGCTGGACCTGCGCCGTACGCTCGCCGACGAGGATACGAGCTCAGACGACCTGATCGAGGCGCGTGATGACGTCGAAGACGCCTTGTTCGACATCGAACACGTGTTCAACTGGCGTGGTCCATTGCCGTCAGACAAGATTGACGAGGCTGAAACCCTGCTCGAAGAGGCAGACGCTCGTGTCGAAGAGTTGCTGGAAGAAGAACTGGCCGACAACGAGGACGATCAGTAAGTCGCGGTCGCTGCAGCCCAATCCGATAGCCCGCCTTCGCTCGACCGGTTGGCGACTTCTGTCAGCATGCGCGTGGCGAAATCGACCGGCTCTCGCTCCGGCTGTTCCTCTTCCGCGACGGTCCGCATCCTCGCTGGTGTCGGTAACAGGTCGCCCGCAAACGCAACGCCCTCCGGAATGACGAAGGCATAGATCCTCGCGCCGTCTTCAGCAGGTGGGATGATCATCCACGGTACTTCGGGCAAATTGATCGTCCGCCCGGCTTTGACGATGGCCCTTTCTTCCGGAGTCCTGTCGTTCGGGAAGTAGGTATTGATCCGGCCGGAATTCTCTAGCTCGAAGACTATGAGGCGGCCATCGATTTTTGGCGTCACGGAAATCTTCAGCGCCGCGTTTGCGCCTTCGCCTTCCTGTGCCACGCTCAGGTTGATGCGATCGCTAGTGGGGCTGAGCACCCGCGCCATGGCTTCCATCGTTTCCGCGGTCGCAACGAAGACCTGCTCCGGCTGGGCATCGACAAACATGGCGCCACGCGCCGTGGTCTCGATCCAGCTCCTGTAGGGTGAGACGCGCGTGTAGACGCCCTCCGATTTCGCCGCAGCGCATTCAAATCCGTAGCTCACAATGCCGACCTGATAAGTCCGCTCACTGGCATCGAGCGCGACCAGTGGGCCGCCGCTATCACCCTGACAGCTGTCGACGCCGCCGAACTTCCGGCCCGCACAGATCTGCGTGCTACCGTCATAGGCAAGGTCAGCATATTGCGCGCCACACACCTCCGGCGGCTTCATGGGCAGCATGGCGTGATAGAGATAGCGCGAGCCCGCCTGGCCAGACCGGTCGCCGGCGCCGATGCGGAACGTCTCCAAACGTGCCTGCGCGCCCGAATCAGCCTGCTTGCCAAACCCCGCAACAAAGGCCCGCGCACCATTCACGTCACTGTCGGAGGCCCCGCCCGATGAAAGCCGCGCCAGCTGTCCGGTCCAGGTGCGTCCGATACGAACCAGGGCGAGGTCGTTTTCCGATCCCTCCCAGACACCGGGTGCGACTTCCATAGTCGGCTTATAGTCCGGATGGATCATGACAGCGTCGACTTCAAACACGCTCTCATCGCCGGCGCCGAGGTCGTCGGTGCCACCGACAATTTCCAGTTTGGCCCGCGGTTTCCATTCCCACCGTCCATCGACCTGCCGGGATTCCCCCTCAAAACAGTGCGCTGCGGTCAGCACCCATCGCCGGGCAATGAAAGTGCCTCCGCAGAAATATTGCAGCCGCCCGCTCCGCGTCTCATGCCGCAAGGTTGCGATATAAGGCCACTGCGCCAGCGTGGACCGGTCTCCATTGACGATCCGGTCTGAAGCGCGGGCATCAGCATCGAGTGTGGACGTCCATGCAAGCTGTTCTGCGCTCGGCGCGTCATCCGGTGCCGTCTGGCAGGCACTGACCAGAGCCAGAAACCCAGCGGCCGAAAGGAATGGGCGGACGAAGTTCTTCATGGCGGCCTTCATTCACTGACGCTGTAAGTGAGCAAACCCATGCCCGTATTGGCGAAGGGGTCTGACGAGGGCGCATCCGACATGGCATCGCGTACTTCGAAGACGAGAATATCCGAGTAGGATTGCCAGACCGTCCGGATCGGTCCTTTCGTCCGGCTGAGGTCCGGCAATGTATCGCCGATGAGGGCCATCCTTTCCGGCAGGACGAACGCGGCCAGAGTGCTGTCGCCCGGAACGGTGGGGGGCGAAATACTGATGGAGACGCCGCCGGGCGGCAGGACAACGGACTGTTGAGGCTCCACCAGCGCCGTTTCCACTTCGCCGGCATTGCATGGGAACAAGCAACTAACCGTACCGGACGGATCCAGATCAAATACCCACAGACGGCCCTTGATCGATGGATCAATGAAAATACGAACTCGCTCGCCGGAGCGGAATTCCGAGCCGCCATCATTGATGCGGACGCTGACCTTGCCTTCTGCGGGTTTGAGCGTCCGGATGAGGTTCTCCAGTCCGGCTTTGGTCATGTAGACCGTCTTCTCCGGTTTGGCATCCACGAAGACCGCGTCGGATACGACGGACCGGACGAAGTCTTTGAAACCGGAAATGCGCGTGTAGACGGCGGGCTTTCCGCGGACACCGCAGCTTTCACCATAGCTGACGATGCCGATCTGGTAGACACGGCCAGCGAAATCCCGGGCGATTAGAGGCCCGCCGCTATCGCCCTGGCAGGAATCGATAATGCCGGTGTCATACCCGGCGCAGATCATGCCTGCGCTGTCATAGGCTTCGACCTGGTAGACATTGCTGCAGGCTTCCGGACTGCGCGTCGGGATCATCGCATTGCCAAGGATATCTGTATACGCAGCGAACGGGCCTTCGGCGGATGTGTAGCGTTCTGGCGATGCCTGACGCATGTCGGTCTTGCCGAACCCGGCGAAGTAGGCCGGCCCGAAGAAGCGGTCGACATCTGAAGCGCTGCTGGCCGACAGCCGGACGACCGGCCCGGTCCATGGCCGGTCCAGCTTCACAAGAGCGATGTCATTCACCGGAACTTTGTTCTCGCCACCACGCGTGAAATTGGGCGCGATGCGCACGTCCGCTGCATTGTAGACATTGGCCGGTGTGACCGTCTTCAGGTCTTTCGGGCCGAGCACCAGTTGGAGCGCGCCAGACCCCGGTCGTTCCCATTTTCCGGTCGCGGCATTTTTCGCAGCGCCCTCGACGCAATGCGCAGCAGTCAGCACCCATCTGGACGAGATGGCCGTCCCGCCACAATCATACGTGACCACTCCATCCCGGGTGCCGCGCAGGGCTGCGAAGTAAGGCCAGTCTTCTTTTCGGGCGGGCTGTGTATTGAAGCCCTTGGTGCCGGCTTCATCGTCCGAGATCGAAAATTCGGTCCGGGGCCAGCTTGGGTCTTCTTCCGGAAACGAATCCGGTTGTGCTGTCGCGACGCCCGTGAAGGCGACGAGTGCCAAAACGAACAGACCGCTAAGCGGTTGTAGAAAAAAGGGTTTTCGCACTTCACTCTCCCACCCTGAACGTTACAGGCGCGGTAAGTCTAACAGGCCTCGCGAAGCTTACCAGCCTGAGGGAAAGATCAGCGGAATTCCTCCTGGATCTTGCGCAGCGCTTCAGCCCCCGGATTGAGTTTCGAGTAAGGAAGCGAGTGGAGCGGCGTGTCCGGCAGTTTCTTGTGCTCCGCCATCGCAGGGCGGGATTCGTCGATGTAGAGCAGGCCGGTCAGGATCTCCTGCGTCTGCTGGCTCTCAAGAAGTTTTTCCATCGCTGAAGCCCGGTTGGTCGGGTCGTAATCCTTGTCCAGCTTGCGCAGCAGGATCGATCCGCCATCGTGCAGTTCCACCGGCATGGTCTCACCCTCGTCATAGGCTGCCGTAATTTCCTCGCTCGGTGGCACGTAATCGGCGTGCACGGCCTTGTGGTAATATTGATAGGTGTGGGCGTAGGATTTGGTGGAGCCCTTGTGGTCGTTGAAGCTGACGCAGGGCGAGATGACATCGATCAGGGCGAAGCCGCGATGCGCGATGCCGGCCTTGATCAGCGAGACCAGCTGAGCCTTGTCACCGGAGAAGCTGCGCGCCACGAAAGTCGCGCCGATGGACAGTGCCATGATCGCCGGATCGATCGGCGGCAGCATGTTGGTAGCGCCTTTCTTGGCCTTGGAGCCGACATCGCTGGAGGCCGAAAACTGGCCTTTTGTCAGTCCGTATACGCCATTATTCTCCAGCATATAGATCATGTCGACATTGCGCCGGATCGCGTGGGCCATCTGGCCAAGCCCGATGGACAGGCTGTCACCGTCGCCGGACACGCCGACATAGGTGAGGTTCTTGTTCACCGCGGCTGCGCCGGTGGCAAAGGACGGCATGCGCCCATGTACCGTGTTGGCGCCGTGCGCGTCCTTCAGGAAATAGGTGGTCGTCTTGGAAGAGCACCCGATGCCGGACACTTTCACCACATCTTTCGGATCGGTCGAAAGTTCATAGAAAGCGCGGGCAAGGGCGGCGGTTACGCTGTCATGTCCGCAACCGGCGCACAGAGTCGACATGGCGCCATCATAGTCGGCGCGTGTTTTTCCGAGTCCGTTGGTCGGCTCGTTCAGTCTGCGGATCTTGGGTTTGACGAAGGAGGTCATGCGATCTTCCTCACTTTCAGGGCGGTTTCCACTGCCTCAAAGACGAAACGGTAGTTCAGCGGCTCGCCGGAATAGTGCAGCACGGGCACCAGTTTCTCCTTGGCGGCGCTGGTTTCCGTGATCAACAAATTCATCAGCTGTGCGTCGCGGTTCTGCTCAACAACGAAGACTTCCTCGTGCGCTTCGACAAAAGCGGCGACATCATCGCTGAACGGGAAACCGCGAACACGCATGTAGTCGACCGGGACGCCGGCAGCTTCCAGACGGTCACGGGCTTCGGTCACGGCGGCATCCGAGCTGCCGATGGCGATCATGCCATAGCGGGCCGGTCGGTCGGCCTTTTTCACAACCGGCTCAGGCATGAAGGCAGCAGCGCGTTTCCATTTTTCGTAAAGCCGGTCGATGACTTCCTTGTATTCAGGGCCTTTTTCCGTGTAACGGCCAAGTTTTGTATGGCCGGAGCCACGCAGGAAGTAGGCGCCCTTCGGGTGTGTTCCCGGCAAAGTGCGGTAAGGAATCGTATCTCCGTCTACATCCAGATAGCGATAGAACGCGTCGATTTCCTCAAGCTGTTCTGCATCAAGAACTTTGCCGCGGTCAGGCACATAATCTTCCGGCCAGGTCAGTTCGTCGACCATCCAGTCATTCATGCCGATGTCGATATCGGACAGGAAAAAGACCGGGGTCTGGAAGCGTTCGGCAAGGTCGAGCGCCTTGGCCGAGAATTCGAAACATTCACCGGGATGGGCCGGGAAGAGAACGAGGTGGCGTGTGTCGCCGTGCGAGGCATAGGCGCAGAGCTGGATGTCGCATTGCTGTGTCCGTGTGGGCATGCCGGTGGACGGACCGACCCTTTGGATATCGCATATCACCAACGGTACTTCGGTATAGTACGCAAATCCGATGAATTCGCTCATCAGCGACACGCCGGGGCCTGAGGTCGGTGTAAAGCCGCGGGCACCTGCCCAAGCCGCGCCGATGGTGAGGCCTGCTGCTGCCAATTCATCTTCCGCCTGCAGGATACAGAAATTGTTCTGTCCGGTTTCGGGGTCGACACGGAGCTCTTCGCAATATTTCTGGAAGGCATCCATCAGCGACGTAGACGGCGTAATAGGGTACCAGGCGCCGAAGGTCGCCCCGCCGAAGACGGCGCCGATACCGGCCGCCGTGTTGCCGTCGATCATCACCTTGCCCTTGGTCTTGTCCAGCGGGCTGACGCGGAAATCCAGCGGACACTTGAAGTTCTGCTTGGCGTAATCGTGGCCGAGTGCAACGGCCTGCATGTTCAGCGGGATGAGCTTTTCCTTGCCCGCGAACATCTCGATGACCAATTGCTCAATCACGCCAAGATCAAGGTTCAACAGCGCTGCGGCAGCGCCGACATAGGCCATGTTCTTCATCAGGATGCGCGAGCGTGCGGCCTTGAACGCCTCATTGCACATGGCCGACAGCGGCGCCCCCAGGACAGTGACGTCCGGGCGGGAAAGAAGTTGCGGACGCGGCCAGGTCGAGTCATAAAGCAGGACACCGTCAGGGGCGAGTTCTGCCAGGTCATCCGCATACGTCTCAGGGTTCATCGCGATAACGAAATGGGTCTCGCCGTCGCGTCCGGCATAGCCATCACCCGTCACGCGGATCTCATACCAGGTCGGCAAACCCTGAATATTGGATGGGAAAATGTTCTTGCCCACCACGGGCACACCCATCCGGAAAATAGCCTTCATCAGCAGGCCGTTTGCACTGGCCGAGCCTGTGCCGTTCACCGTTGCGATACGCAGGGTGAAATCATTGATGCCGGGTCCGTTCATGCCACGGTCTCCACTTGGTCGTCCGCATGGGGAATTTTGATCACGCCTTCCTTCATGTCCCAGGCAGATGTGGGGCAGCGCTCGGCGCACAGGCCGCAGTGCAGGCAAACGTTTTCATCTTTGATCATCACCCGGCCGGTCAGCGGCAGGGGATTTGATACGAAGAGGGATTGCTCTTCCGGAGCTTCCGGCTGCGTGAGCGAAGCACGTAATTCCGCTTCGCTGTCGGCGTCAGGCGTGATGCTGAGGCACTCGACCGGGCAGACATCGATACATGCATCGCACTCTTCGCAGAGCGGCGCTTCGAAGACAGTCTGCACATCACAGTTCAGGCAGCGCTGGACTTCGACGGCGATCTGTTCGGCATTGAAGCCGAGCTCGACCTCGATGTTCAGGCGCTGGAACCGGTCCACAAGCGCGACATGCTCCATCTCGCGGCGTTCGGCCGCGGTGTAAGCATTCGAGTAACGCCATTCAAACATGCCCATCTTGGCAGATTGCAGCTCGACTTCACGAGGTGCCCGATCACGCAGGCCGAGGCCCTGGCAGTGCCGGTGAATCGAGATTGCCGCCTGATGACCGTGCTCCACGGCCCAGATGATGTTCTTCGGACCGAACGCGGAGTCACCGCCGAAGAAGACGCCTTTACGGGTGGACTCGAAAGTCTCCTCATCGACAACAGGCACATCCCATTTGCCGAACTCGATGCCGGCATCATTTTCGATCCATGGGAAGGCATTCTCCTGCCCGATGGCGAGGATGACATCGTCGCAGGGCAGGGTCTCTTCACCGATCACCCGCTGGCCGGTGATCTCGCCCTTGTCGTCAACATCGTACTCCATCAGCTCGAACGTCATGCCAACCAGTTTGCCATTCTCGGTGACAAAGGTTTTTGGCGAATGGTTCACGACGATCTGGATGTTCTCTTCCTCGGCATCTTCCAGTTCCCATTCGGAGGCCTTGAAGAAATTACGTGGCTTGCGCGCCATGACTTTCACATTGTCCGCCCCAAGACGAAGGGAGGTGCGGCAGCAGTCCATGGCGGTGTTGCCGACGCCGATGATCAAGACATTCTTGCCGATTTCGTCGATATGTTCGAACGCGACCGATTCCAGCCAGTCGATGCCGATGTGAATATTTTCGTCCGCCTCTTCGCGGCCGGGCAGGTGCAGGTCCTTGCCCTTCGGCGCGCCGGTGCCGACGAAGACCGCGTCCCACCCCTCATCCAGCAGTGCCTTCATGCTGGAGATTGGCGTGTTGAGCTTCAACTCGACGCCCATGTCGAGAATGTACTGCAGCTCTTCGTTCAGCACTTTCTCGGGCAGGCGGAAGGCCGGAATGTTGGCGCGCATCAGGCCGCCGGCTTCAGGCAGTTTCTCGAAAATGGTGCACTCGTAGCCAAGCGGGGCGAGGTCGTTCGCCACCGTGAAGCTCGCCGGGCCTGCGCCAATCAGCGCGATTCTCTTGCCGTTCGTCTGATCCGGCTTCTGCGGAAGGCGGCTCGTCACATCATCACGATGGTCGGCTGCCACACGTTTCAGGCGGCAGATCGCCACCGGCTCGCCATCCACGCGAGTCCGCCGGCAGGCTGGCTCACATGGCCGGTCACAGACGCGGCCCAGGATACCCGGGAACACGTTGGAATCCCTGTTTAGCAGGTAGGCGTCGCTGTAACGCCCCTGCGCGATGAGACGGATATATGCCGGGACCGGTGTGTGTGCCGGGCAGGCCCATTGGCAATCGACGACTTTGTGAAAGTAGTCGGGATTGCTCGTGTCTGTTGGTTTCATATTTGCCCGCTTCCTCCGGAGAAAAGACTAGCGACACAGACCGGCGGCATCAATGACCTCCTGCCGGTTGCGACAACAGGTACGAGACCTGTGATGTGGGAAAAGGAACTCGGCACGTCAGCGGCCTTTGAAGTTACCCGGCCGGCGCTCTGCGACAGACCGGATGCCTTCCTGATGGTCTTCTGTTGCGCGCAGTTTCCATTGTTCTTCATGTTCGTGGGCCAGCGTATCCCGAACCGTCTCATAGAGACCGGTGCGAAGGGTTTTCCGGGTTGCCAAGACGCCCAAAGGCCCGCCCTCTGCTATTTCGGCCGCGAGCTTGTGAGCGGCAGTGCGTACGTCTGCGAGCGGAACCAGTTCATCCGCCAGGCCCATTGCGACAGCTTCTTCCCCTTTGATCCTCCGGGATGTCAGCAACATCAGCGCAGCTTTCTGCGGGCCCAGCAGGCGGGGCAGGGTCGCGCTGAGCGCAAAGCCCGGGTGGAAGGCCAGCCGCGTGAAATTGGCGACAAACCGTGCCTCTGGTGCAGCGATCCGGAAGTCAGCCGCAACCGCAAGGCCAAGGCCAGCACCGACGGCGGCCCCTTGAATTGCCGCGACGATTGGCTTTTTGGCTTCGTAGATACGCAGGGCCTGGTCATAGAATTCTCGAACCGGGTCATCACCGGATCCTCCGACGCCTCCGCCGCGTTCATCATTGGCAAGGTCCGCCCCCGCACAGAAAGCCTTGCCCTCCGAGGCGAGCACGATGGCCCGGCACTCGGGTTGTGCGTCCAGTGTCAGAAGGACCTCTCCGATCTCTCGGAGCAGACCCACATTGGCGTGATTGTTCGGCGGATTGGAGAACACGATCTCGGTCACATGACCGACTTCGCGCACAGCGATCGAGTGCGTCATGGGCGGGTATCCATAAGGTTCCGGGCGACGACCATCCGGTGCACTTCGGATGGCCCGTCATAAATACGCATGTTGCGAATACGGCCTGCAAACAGATGCAGCGGCATTTCCTTGGTCATGCCCATCGCGCCGAAACACTGCATGGCGTTGTCGATGATCTCCTGCGCCATTTCGGTGGCGTAGAACTTGATCATTGAGATCTCTGTGCGCACGTCGCGGCCCTGATCGATCTTCCACGCGCAATCATACGCCATCAGGCGAGCCGCATGGATCTTGGCGGCACCATCGGCGACCCACCACTGGATCGACTGGCGCTCAGACAATTTGTGACCGAACGTTTTCCGCTGGGGTGCATATTCCCGCATCATGTCGAGCGCACGTTGCGCCGCGCCGATACACCAGGCGGCCATCTCCATGCGGCGGGTGCCAAGTCGCACCTGCATCGGGCCAAATCCCTGGCCTTCCTCGCCCAGCAGTTTCCAGCCGGGCACGCGGCAGTCTTCCAGTGTCACTTCGTAGGTAAACTCGCCGCCCAGCATCGGGATGCGCCGCAGGACATTGAAGCCCGGCGTGTCACGGTCGACGAGAAAGGCTGACATGCCGCCGCGCGCTTTCTTCTCCTTGTCGGTGATCGCCATGAGGATTGTGAAGTCGGCTTCAGCCGCCCGGGTGATCCAGATCTTGCGGCCATTGATGATCCAGTCATCCCCGTCGCGCACAGCTCGCGTGATCATCCCAGCGGGATCGGCGCCGGCGCCGGGTTCGGAAATCCCGATGGCGGAGATGGTCTCGCCGCGGGCGTAGGGCTCCAGATAGGCTTTCTTCTGCTGCTCGTTCACCGTCGTCATAAGCATGCGAAGATTCGGTGAATCCGGCGGAAGCGTATAGGTCGCGACTGTGGAGCCGAGCGCTTCGTTGACCGCCACCAGGGCCACGTGCGGCATGCCCATGCCACCGGCATTTTCCGGCGCATCGAGGCTCCACAGGCCAAGTTCCTTTGAAACCTTGTCCAGCCTCTGGCGCTCTTCCGGTGTCAGGTAGGCGCCTTGGCCGCTGGCTTCGCGTTCGAGCACTGCGCCTTCAAGGGGCATTAGCTCATCCCGCACGAAGCGCTGGACGAGATCGGCAAGCATCCTGTGCTCTTCGTCCAGTTCAAACTTCATATTACGCTCCTCCTATCACCTTATTTTGGTGACTTTGCACGGCAGAACGCCACAAGGGAAAGAGTCGGGCAAGGCGGCAAACCTCATGACCTTGGGGAAAGGTATCCAGGTGTCAAAAACTCCCGAAGTCTGGAACCCGGCGTTATAGTGCCTTATCGGGGAGAGGTGACCGGAGTGCCTTGTGGATGCAGGGGCTTTGGGAAAAGGGGAACTTGTTTCATGGCAGGATTGAGCAGCAAGAGCGGGACGGAAGACCAGGACACTTACTGGGTTCTCCGGAAGGACCAGCTTGAATGTATGGCTTCGACCGTTAGGATGGATATTGTCGACCACCTCGTTGGAAACGGACAGATGTCGATCAAGCAACTGGCGGCATCGATGGGACGCCAGCCATCCTCGATTTATTATCATATCAATATGCTGGTGAAGGCCGAGCTGGTCGTGGAGACCGGGACCCAGATCTCAAACCGGCGGACTGAAGTGCTCTACGCCACGCGGGCTCCGCGTATGCGTTTGCAGAAGGCCCTCGCGGATCCGGGCAATCACGAAACCATAGACCGGACTGTCGGTGCGATTTGCCGGCAGGCACACCGGGATTTTGTTCAGGGACTGACGCACCCGGATGCGCAGCTCGAGGGTCCGGAGCGCAATCTCGGATTTTTCCGCCTGATCAACAGGCCAAGCGCGGAATCCCTTCGGGAAATCAATGGCTATATTGAGCGGATCGCTGAGATCCTCTGGGAAGAGCGCGATATGGACCAGCCCCTGATCGCGTTCGCCTGGACACTGACGCCGCTGCACGAAAAAGCTGTCGGTGGCGATGATTGAGCCTCCAGACTCTGTGTTCGGCAGGCATAGAAACACAACGATATTGACGGAGCGATGGCATGAGTGACCTGGACAGCCGTGGGATGATGAAAGCAATTTACGATGTGATCTCGCAGCCTTCAGGCGAGCGGGACTGGGAGAGTATCCGGCCGCTGTATCACCCCCGCGCAACCATGACCCGAACAGGCGTTGCCATCGATACGCTGCCGGCAAATCAATGCCTGACTTTCGACGAATATATCAAAACCGCCGAGGAAAACCTGGCGGGCGCCGCTTTCGAGGAATCAGAGATCGGGCACGAATGTGCGCGGCTGGGCTCTGTTGCGCAGGTACGCAGCGTTTACCAAACCATCTACCGTGTCGGCGATCGTGAAATCCATTCCCGAGGAGTGAACTTCATTACGATGGCCCGACTTGCAGACTCTTGGCAGATCCTCAGCATCGCTTGGGACAATGAGCGCGCCGGTGTCACCATTCCCGATGAATGGCTCGATTGAGGCTGGCCGAACCGTCGGTGCCGGTCAGACATTGAAGCGGAAGTGCATCACGTCGCCGTCCTGCACGACATATTCCTTGCCTTCCGCCCGCATCTTGCCAGCTTCCTTGGCGCCGGCTTCGCCCCCGCACGCGACATAGTCGTCATATGTGATCGTCTCGGCGCGGATGAAGCCTTTCTCGAAGTCGCCATGGATGACACCGGCGGCTTTCGGCGCGGTCCAGCCCCTGCGGATGGTCCAGGCGCGGGCTTCCTTCGGGCCGACCGTGAAATAGGTCTGCAGGTCCAGCAGATCGTAACCGGCGTGGATCAGACGGGTCAGGCCGGGTTCTTCCAGCCCCAGTGTTTCCAGGAATTCGGTACGGTCCGGCTCGTCGAGCACCGCCAGTTCGGACTCGATCTGGGCTGAGATCACGACACAGCCTGCGCCTTCTTCCCTGGCGCGTTCCTCGACGCGCTTGGAATAGTCGTTGCCCGTCGCAGCGCTGGCTTCGTCCACATTGGCCACGAAAAGGATCGGCTTCGACGTCAGCAGTTGAAGCATGTTCCAGGCTTTAAGGTCATCCTTCGGCACATCGGCGCGCCGGGCAGGGCGGCCTTCCTTCAGCTCATTGAGAGCGAGGTCGATCAGCGCTACCTGTGCCTTGGCTTCCTTGTCGCCGGAATTGGCCTTCTTGATGACGTTCTGTTTGCGCTTCTCGAGGCTTTCGAGGTCCGCGAGCATCAGTTCGGTCTCGACGACTTCGAAGTCCGCGACCGGGTCGATCGTGCCGCGGACATGGGTGATGTCGTCGTTGTCGAAGCAGCGCAGCACATAGATGATGGCGTCGGTTTCGCGGATATTGGCGAGGAACTTGTTGCCGAGGCCTTCGCCCTGACTCGCACCTTCGACGAGGCCCGCGATGTCGACAAAGTTCATGCGCGCCGGAATGATTTCCTTTGAGCCAGCGACTTTTGCGAGTTCAGCCAGGCGCGGCTCCGGAACGGCCACTTCGCCCACGTTCGGCTCAATCGTGCAGAACGGATAGTTCGCCGCTTGTGCCGCGGCGGTCTGTGTCAGGGCGTTGAAAAGCGTGGATTTGCCAACATTCGGCAGGCCCACGATCCCGCATTTGAAGCCCATTCCGGCCTCCTTAAACTTAGATTTCGAGGGGGCCATAGCCCTATTCCCGCAGGAAAAACAGGCGGTTTTCTCTCCTGACAGCGGAATTGGGTGTTCAACAGGGGGGCTTTGGGTAAGGTTGGCCCACGAAATGCAAGGCAGAATGCATGGCTTATGACGTCTTTCTCGTAACTGTGCCGGAAGACTTCGACATGGCGAAACTGGTCGCCCGTCGTCTCCGCTCGCTGAAATTCACCGTTCGTTTCAATCAGAAACAAACGGAGGATGATATTTTCGACGCGAAGGATGCGCGCGATGCCGGAAAGTCCGGCAACATGCTGGTCCTGTGGTCCGAAAATTCTGTGAAGAATGACTGGGTGCGTGCGGCTGCGGCCGTCGGCAATTCCCGGGATGGGATGCTGGTGCATGCCGGCATCGACAAGACCATTCCTTACGAACCCTATCGCAAGGCCAAGCGTTTTGCGCTTGAGGGCTTCACCTCCCGCAAGATGCCGGAAGGCTTCTACAAGCTGGTTGAGGAACTCGCAGAGCGTACGGGCCGGTCTGACCTTCGTGCCTGGATGAAGCTTGGCTCAAAGGATGACGAAGGCCGGGAAGCCTGGCTCGAAGCGCATGCCGATGACCCGCTGGCAATTGCAGAGCGGCAGAAGCGCGAGAAGGCTCTCGGTATCAAGCCGGAACCCGCCAAGGAAGCTGCTGAAGCTGCGTCCAAAGCCGCGACAACGATCCGGAACGGTAATGGCCAGCATGCGGCCAGACCCACGACCGGCGTCTCCGCCGCGGTCGCGCGCGCATCTGCAAGCGCGCGTACGGCCCCAACCACAGTGGTTCAGCCCGACGAAGATCCTGTGTACGGCAACTGGACGATCGCTGCGATTGGCGCTGCCATCGCTGCAATCTTCCTGTTCAGCCTTGTTGTCCGGTCCCAGCCGGTGGAGCGCGTGGATGCCCGGATGCCGGCTATCGGCAATGCTCAGCCGGTCGTCGCAGCCTGTCCCGCCGGGACTGTGCCGCGCGAAATGGTAGAGTTCATCGAACAGGGCCCGGTCGATATCGGCATGGGTCACGGCCCGATCATCGATGACACCACGCCGCCGGAAGACGAGTAGGCCTTAGCCGAACACTGCGATGGTCTGGCGGCCGACCATCATCGGTTCGCCCTTCGAATTCCAGAGGCGCATGGCCTGGCTGGAATAGCCCTGCTGCGCGGTCTGGGCGATGTGCTGGGCCAGGAACCAGCCGTCTTCGGTGGAGATGTCGTCCGTCAGGAATTCCGCCATCCAGGTCATAGAACTGATGCGGCCGGGAGCGGTCAGCATCGACAGGGCTGCTGGCGGCGGTGAGTCTGCGATCGACAACAGGGTGACGGCATCCATCGGGGCCGTTTCGTCCCTGTGACGGAGCCAGAGGACAATCTCACCATCCTGCGCGCCGCTGATCGGTCGGCCGCCCTTGGCGAGGCGCACATTGAAGTGATGCGAGAAGGCGGGGCGGCGGCGCTCATCCGGGAAGAACTGTTTTGTCTCGTCCGGCAGCGTGACAACGGGGGCGATCATATTGGAGAAGTCGAGGCTCGATTCCCGCGCGGCCCCGAAGGCGAAGATGCACTCCGCAACGATTCCCTCCGGCCCGGTCATGCGGACGGAGATGAAGGCCGTGTTCTTGCCCTCGCGCAGGACGGTCGGTACGGAGACCAGCTCACCGGATGCCGGTCCGACAAAAGCGATCTGGGCAGACCGCAGCGGACGATCACCTGCCAGTGGCAGGGCAGCTTTGAGGCAAAGCGCAGCGGTCAGGCCGCCATAGGTTGTGCGGCCCTGCATCCAGTCTTCCGGAACGGTGACGCGAGATGACTGGTCTGTGCCAAAGGCAATGGAGGCGAGAAGATCGGTGTAATTCATGGCGGGCGTCCGTAGTTGCGGAATTGATACTTGCCTACCCGCATTCCTTTTCGGAACCAACCCGTGCCGCTAGGAGAGCGGCGGCAGAAATGAAACACCCCGGCCTGATGGACCGGGGCGCAACATTTTCAGAATGCGAAGAGCCTAGTGCTGGCTCTCCGGTGTGGTCACACGCAGGCCGTCTAGCTCGTCGGAAACGGTGATCTGGCAGGACAGGCGGGAGTTTTCCTGAACGTTCTCGGCGAAGTCGAGCATCGACTTTTCCATTTCCTGCTGCTCGCCCACTTTATCCATGAAGGCGTTGTCCACATAGACGTGGCAGGTTGCGCAGGCGCAGGCGCCGCCGCAGTCAGCATCAATGCCGGGAATGGAGTTCTTGATTGCGGCTTCCATCACGGACTCGCCGTTCTTCGCCTCGACAGTGCGTTCGGTTCCATCGTGGTCGATATAGGTAATCTTCGGCATCGGCTTTTTGGTCTCCTTAGGCTGTGGCGGCGGCCGCAGCGATGTCTTTCATTGAGATGGACGTATCCTTGAGCATATCAGGTGCAATCTTTGCGCCTGTCATGATCAATTTCTTGGACGCCAGAAATTCCGGCGGGCTGTTCACCGCGTCGACCGCGATCAGCGTGCCGTTACGCAGATAAAAGACGGCAAATTTCCGGTCATCCGGATTGCCGCGAACAACGATTTCATCGTGGCCCTGATTGAGGCCGGCGATCTGCAGTTTAAGGTCGTACTGGTCCGACCAGAACCACGGGCAGTCTTCCGGCGGGCGCGGTTTGCCGAGGATGGCAGCCGCGGCCAGCTTGCCCTGTTCGATGGCGTTGTGAACGCTTTCGAGGCGGCCGGCGTGTCCATAGTGGATGAGCGGCCGGCTGGCGCAGTCACCCGCTGCGAAGATGCGCGGATCGGACGTGCGGGCGTCGCGGTCGGTCGCGATGCCGTTATCGATGGTGAGGCCCGCATCCTTGGCGAGTTCGATATTCGGCAGGATTCCGATACCCACCAGCACTATGTCTGCAGGCAGCTTGGTCCCGTCAGCCAGGACCGCGGCGCTGACCTTTCCGTCTTCGCCTTCCAGATGGTCCAGCCGGGCGCCGGTCAGGATCGTAGCGCCCTGTGCGCGGTGTTCCTTTTCGTAGAATGCGCTCATTGTCGGGCTGGTGACGCGGGCCAGCACGCGCTCCGCCATCTCAAGGACAGTCACTTCCAGCCCCATCTGGCGGGCGACCGCAGCGGCTTCGAGGCCGATATAGCCGGCGCCGATGATCACCAGCCGTCGGCCGGATACCATGTTCGGTTGGATCCGATCGACATCGGCGAGGCCACGCAAATCGAAAACGTTTTCAAGATCTGAGCCCTTAGCAGGCAGAGGACGCGGACGGGAGCCAGTGCACAGGATCAGTGCGTCATAGTTCAGCATCGCGCCGTGTTCGAGTTCGACAATCTGCGCAGCGCGGTCGATCTTCGTGGCACGGGTGGAGAGGATCAGTTCGACGCCATTGTCTTCGTACCAGGCCGCTGGTTTGAAGAAGAGGCGCTCTTCAGCGAACTCTCCCTTCATATAGGCTTTTGACAGGGGCGGACGCTGGTAAGGCAGCGCGGGTTCGTCCCCCACAAGCACCAGCTTGCCAGTATAGCCTCCCATCCGCAGGGACTGCACGGCTTGCGCGGCAGCCTGCCCGCCGCCGATCAGGACGATCTGCGATGCGTCTGAAAGATCCAAACTGGTACCTCCCTCAAGGCCTGAATTTATTTATGACGCATGCGTCACGTTTTTAGCCTTTTATATGCAGGCCAGTTACAGTGCAAGGCGCCGTGAATCCATGGCACGAATTGGCGCAGCGCCTTTATATGCATGAGATGACAGTGATTCTTGAATGTCCAGATGAGACTGCCCTGCGTGACGTGGGGGCACGTGTTGCCCGATTGCTCCAGGCAGGGGACGTGATCGCCCTTTTTGGGGATCTTGGCGCCGGAAAAACCACATTCTCCCGCGGACTTATCGCGGACTATAGTGGGACGATGGATGTACCAAGCCCGACTTATACGCTCGTTCAGCTGTATGATTCCGGGCCTCTCCCGATCTGGCATTTCGATCTCTACCGTCTGAAATCGCCTGACGAACTGGTCGAGCTTGGCTGGGACGAGACGCCGGACGGCATTGCCCTTGTCGAGTGGCCGGACCGGGCAGGGAGCCACCTGCCGGAATGGCGCCTCGACGTGACCATCGATTTCCTTGGGGAAGGCCGGCGTGTGACACTGGAACCGCGCGGCGAAGGCTGGCAGACACGTCTCCATGGGTTTTGACGAAGCAGGCCGCGCGGCGGACATGAACGCCTTTCTGACCCGCGCAGGCTGGGATGATGCGGCGCGTTTCCCGCTCGGGCAGGATGCGTCGACCAGGCGATATATCCGCCTCGTAAGGCCGGATGGCACGCGGGCGATGCTGATGGACGCCCCGAACGTTGAAGACAGCGCCTGCCCGCCGGACGCTGATGAAGCGACGCGTATCGCCATGGGCTGGAATGCCTCGACGCGCCTCGCTGCATCCCGGGTAGATGCCTTCGTCCTGATCGCGTCCTATCTGCGCCATCGCGGCTTCCGGGCACCGGAAATCATCGCGCATGACAGCGCGCACGGCTTCGCCCTGATTGAGGATTTCGGGGAGAACCTCGAAATTGCCCGCCAGATCGAGGCAGGCAACGTCGACGAGCTCACCGCTTATGTCACATCTGCGGATATCCTTGCGGACCTGCACCGCGAAGATGCTCCCAGCACTTTGTCGAACGGCGCCGACGTCTGGCCGATCCTCGATTTCGACCGGCTGGCGCTCGTCTCAAATGCTGATCTCTATGCCGACTGGCTGCGGGCCGAGCGAGGCGACGGGGCTTTGGAAGGGGCTGAACGGGAAGAATGGGAAAAGGTGCGCGACCAGCTGATCGCGCAGGCGATGGAGTTTCCAAGGACTTTCACGCTGCGGGACTTCCACGCTGAAAACCTGCTCTGGCTCGGCAATGGCGAAGTCGGCCTGCTTGACTTCCAGGACGCCGTGCGTGGTTGGGATGCCTGGGACATGGCGATGCTGACACAGGATGCCCGCCGGGCCGTTTCACCGGAGGCAGCCGAAGCAGCGATCCGCCACTATCTGGATCAGACCGGTAAATCGCGCGAAGCTTTCGACGAGCGTCTGGCCGTGATCGGCGCGCTGAATGCCCTGCGCATCGCAGGTGTCTTCTCCCGCCTCCAGCACCGCGATGGCAAGCCGCGTTATGGCCTCTTTCAGCCGCGCCAGCTGGCCATCCTCGCCCGAAATCTGTCACATCCGGCGCTTAAGGACTTGAACGCCTTCGTGCGGCGGACGACCCCATTTGTTTTCGAGGGCTTCTGAATGAGCGTACCAGTTCCGCACACCGCCATGGTGCTCGCTGCCGGTCTTGGCACGCGCATGCGGCCCCTGACGGTCGACTGTCCTAAGCCGCTGATCGAAGTACGCGGCAAGGCACTGATCGACCGGATGCTGGATCCGCTGGCCGCCGCAGGCGTGAAGCGCGCTATCGTCAACGTTCACTATCTGGCAGACCAGGTGGAAGCGTACCTGAATGATCGCACCGATATCGAGATCATCATCTCGGACGAGCGCGGCGAAGTGCTTGAGACAGGCGGCGCGCTGGCCAAGGCCCGGCCGCTTCTGGGAGACGACCCGATCCTCGTTGCCAATACGGACGCGTTCTGGGAACCATCCGGCGCCGAACCGATTCAGGCCTTGGCGGAAGCATTTGACCCATCGGCTATGGATGCGCTTCTGCTGGTCGCTGACACAGGGCGCACACTGGGTTTCGGCGGGCCGGGCGATTTCTTCCGCCACGAAGATGGTGCCATGACCCGGCGCGGCGACGCATCCAGCGCGCCTTATGCCTATTGCGGCCTTCGCATGATCCGGCCTCAGCTCTACGACAACGAACCGATCGAGCGCTTTACGGCGCTTCGTGTCTGGGCCCCGCTGATCGAGCAGAAGCGCCTGCATGGTGTCGTGCTTGACCGGTTCTGGCTTCATGTCGGCGATCCTCAGGCGCTGAAGGACGCCGAAATGTGGCTGGCCTGCCATGGCGGATAGTGACGGATTGTTCTCCGGCGCTTCCCGCGTTTACACGATTCCTCCGGGAACAGACTTCCTGCGGGCGCTGGCAAATACGCTAGCGGATGAAGCGGGGCTCAAGGACAATCCCGAAGCGCTGGCGGATGCCATTATCTATGTCCCCAACCGGCGTTCGGCGCGCGTGCTGGCACGCGTGCTCTACGATGCGAGCGGTGAAAAGCCGATCCTGCCGCCGGACATCCGCACGCTAGGCGACATTGAGGCAGACGAAGCGCCATCGGTAGATGCTGCCCGTTCCGGTCTTCCGCCTGCGATGTCTGCCGCCCGCCGTCTCGGTGCGCTGACACATCTGGTGCAGGCGTTCTACGAGAACGCTTATGGCATCACCCCTCCCGCGGCATCGGCGCTGGCTGCCGCGCAGGAGCTGAGCCGCCTGATGGAGCAGGCCGCGCTCAGTGAGCATGTGGACTGGTCCAGCTTGCCGGACCTCGCGGACTCGGCTGAACTGGCTCAGCACTGGGAACAGTCGGTCAAATTCCTGAAGATCATATCCGAGAGCTGGCCGGACTGGCTGGCCGAGAACGGCGAGAGTGATCCTTTCCTGCGCGATATCGCGGCCGCTCGGATCATGGTGAAACGCTGGGAGGAAGCCCCCCCAGCGGCGCCGGTGCTGATCGCAGGTTCGACCGGTGCGACACCTGCCGGCCGTATCCTGATGAAGGTGGCCATGAGTTTGCCGAAAGGGCTCGTCGTGCTGCCGGGCCTCGACATGCATGCTGATGAGGACGCCCGCGCGGTGATCGCCGACTCGGTCAGCCACCCGCAGCACATCCTGTTCGATACATTACGGGACCTGAATGTCTCACCCGCCGACGTCGGCATCTGGCCCGGCACTGACGGCGCCCGGAAAGCCGAAGCCCGCCGCCGCATGATCCATGAGGCACTGGCACCGGCAGAGTCGACGGCCGACTGGCGCCGAACGCTCGACACGCTGGCCGCCGCCCTCGGTACAGAGAAAGAAGACTTCGCCCTTTCGGCGTTGGACGGCTTGACCGTCATCGAAGCGCCGGACGATGCGGTTGAGGCAGAGACAGCCGCCCTGTTGTTACGCCACGTGATGGAGCACCCGGGGGAGACGGCTGCGCTGGTGACACCCGATGCGACGCTTGCGCGGCGGGTCAGCGGCGTGCTGAAACGCTGGGGTCTGAATGTGCCGCCGTCCTCCGGCAGCCCGCTTGGCCAGACCACCGCAGGAAGCCTGATTGGCCTCTGTGCCCGCTGGGTGCTGGATCCAGCGGAGCCTGTGATACTGAGTGCGGTGCTGAAGCATCCCTTCGTGCGCGGCTTCGAAGGCGCCGATACGCTTGATCGCTATTTCCTGCGCGGGGCGCGCAATTGGCGATCTCTGTATGATCTGCTCTATTCCATCCGGACCCGGAATGAGTTGGATCCGTATGCCGGTTTCTCCGACGAGGATCAGACGATTGCCGAAAGATTGGTCGAACAGATCCTCGCGGCTTTTGAGGAGACAGGTGCAGACCTGTCCGGTCAGGCACCCATGTCGGGTCGCAAGATCGCCGAACGCATCGCAGCACTGGCCGCGCGCGTCAGCCAGACGCCATTCCCCTGGGCCGGGGAAGACGGCCGCTCCGCCACGACCATGATGGAACATGTTGCCGAGCTTGCCGATTATCTCGCGCCGATGCCTCCGCACGCCTTCTCTGAACTGATCGAGGCCGATGCTGCGCAGCGCACGGTCAGTGCCGGGGTCTCCGAACATCCGCGCCTCGCCATTTGGGGCCCGCTGGAAGCACGTCTCCAGTCTGCCAGCCACATCATCCTGGCAGGCCTGAACGAGGATGTCTGGCCGCAGCGCCCGCCGGCCGATGCCTTCCTGCCGCGCCGGTTCCGCAAGGATCTTGGAATCAGTGACCCCGAAGACCGGGTCGGCCTGTCAGCACATGACTTCGCGCAGCTTGCCTGCGCGCCGAAGGTCACGATGCTGCATTCGCTCCGCCGCAACGATGCGCCTGCCGTCGCCTCGCGCTGGGTCTGGCGGCTGAAAACGCTGGCCGAAGGTGCGCTTGGCGGTGCGGCGAAAGATGCTCTGTCGCCGGATGGAGATAATCCGCTCGAATGGGCGCTCGCTCTGCGCGACCGTGGCACGAACACGCTGGACAAGGATTTTCCGGTCGAGCCCAAGCCGCGCCGCCGCCCGGAAGGCTGGCCGCAGAGATTGTCCGTTACGCGGATCGATACGCTGCAGCGAGATCCCTATGCGATCTGGGCCGAACAGGTCCTGAAGCTCGTAACGGTCGATCCGATGAATGCCGAGCTTGGCCCAGCCCCGCGTGGCACGGCGATCCACAAGGCTTTGGAAGATTTCGAGGAAGATGGCGCCCCAAAGACAGCCATGCATCTCGTTTCTCTGCTTTTGCAAAATTTGTCAGCCGCAGGGGAGCCGGACGCTGTGCTCGCAGCTCGCCGGGCCGTTCTGGGGCAGATGTCGGACTGGTATCTCGGTTGGCGGGCGGCGCGCCGGGTCGATGGCAAGCCGAAGCTGGAAGTCAAAGGCCGCCTCGATTTCGATATCAAGGGCGCACCTTTCACACTATCCGCGATGGCCGACCGGATCGAAAGACAACCCGACGGCAGCCTGATCGTAATCGATTTCAAGACAGGCAATCCGCCCTCGGACAAGGAGATCGCCACCGAGCTCAGCCAGCAGATGCCGCTACAGGCACTGATCGCGGGCAAGGGCGGTTATGAAGGCATTCCCGCCGCCAATGTGTCCAGTCTCGAATATGTGGCGTTCAAGGCGAAACCAAATGCGCGCGTGATCGGCCAAAGCCGCGCCCTGCAGGCAACGCCGGATGAACTCGCTAAGACAGCCGAAGAGGGGCTCTTGCGCCTGATCGCCGCCTATCGCGAAGACGACTCGGCTTTCCTGTCCGCCCCGCGTGTCCAGTTCGTGAAATACGACAATGGGTACAACCGCCTCGCCCGCCGGGCCGAGTGGGCAGGCGACACGGAAGACGGGGGCGGCGATGAGTGACATCGTGACACCGCCGGATACGGAGGACTTCCGCAAGGCCGTCCAGGTGCAGGCCCGCTCGGCCGACCCGATGCATTCGGCCTTCGTTATGGCCAATGCCGGTTCCGGCAAGACCAAGGTGCTGATCGACCGTGTCGCGCGTCTTCTGCTGCGGCGGCCGGATGGGCGCCTGGGCGCGAAGCCTGATTCCATCCTCTGCATCACCTACACCAAAGCTGCAGCGAGCGAGATGCTTTCGCGTCTCTTCAAGACGCTCGGCCAATGGTCGGTGATGGAAGATGACCCGCTGCGGAAGAAGCTCGCGCAGCTGCAGGGCCGTAAGATCAGCGACTACAACGCCGAAGACCTTCAGGTCGCCCGGGCCTTGTTCGCGAATGCGCTTGAGACACCGGGCGGCCTGCGCATCGAAACCATCCACGCCTTCTGCGCCCGCGTCTTGCGGCGCTTCCCGCTGGAGGCCGGCGTCTTCCCCGGCTTCACGGAAATCGAGGAAGATGAAGCCTTCGCGCTGTGGAATGAGGCACGCAGCGAAGCGGTGATGGCCGCGCAGGAGAACATGCCTGACCTGCTGGACCTTCTGGCCCTCGAAGGCGGGCATGAAGGCGCAATGCTGGCGCTCGACACGCTGCGCAGCATCGGCACGACCGTCCTGCGCTTCGCTGAGCACCATGACGGAGACCTCGACAGGATGGACGACGTCCTGCGCGACCGCTTGAAGGCGCCGGAGGCATCGGTCACCGAGTTGCTGGAGCTCGCCATGGGTGAGGCGCTTCCGGTGGCAGATATCCGTACGGTGGCTGAACTCCTGCTGACAGGCGCCAAAACCGACGTTACGACAGGCGAGAAGCTGATGGCTGTGCTCGCCGCACAGGATGCGGGCGAGCGCTGGGCAATCTACCGGTCTGTCTTCCGCACCGCGAGCGGCGACCTCCGGGCGTCAAATCCGTACACGAAAGGCATGGCTGACGCCCTTCCGATGGTCGCCAGCTTGTTCCAGATGAAGGACGGCTTCGGCGAGGAAACGCACCGGATGTTGAAACTGGAGGACCGGCTGAATCGGGCCGCCGCCTTCGCACGCACCTCCGCCATGATCCGCGTTGGCCTTCCGGCTCTGGAGCGTTACCGCGCCCTGAAACGGGCCCGCGCCGCGCTCGACTTCGACGACCTGATCGAACACACCCGTATCCTTCTGACCGCGACGGGCATGTCCGACTGGGTGCTCTACAAGCTGGATGGTGGCCTCTCGCATCTGCTGCTCGACGAGGCGCAGGATACGAGCCCCACACAGTGGGAACTGGTCGATGCGCTGACCGGGGAGTTCGACGCCGGTCAGGGGATCGAGCGGGCGCAGGACCCGCGTACCCTGTTCGTTGTCGGCGACGAGAAACAGTCGATTTATTCCTTCCAGGGCGCCGATCCATCTCAGCTGCTCAAGCAGTACCACCAGTTCCTGTCCCGCAATTCGGACCTTTTGAAAGAGACAATGGAAATGTCCTTCCGGTCAGGGCCGGAAGTGCTGGAATATGTCGACACGGTCTGGAACGAAGCGCCGCCCATTCCGAATGCACCGGCGGAGATGTCAGCGGAAGAAAGCAATCTCGTCCATCACGTTTCCTGGCGGTCGGACCAACACGGCTCCATTGAACTCTGGCCCATCCCACCGAAGGAAGAAGAGACCGACGAAGACGCATGGGCGCGTCCGGTCAACGCCATGCGGTCGTCCTCGCCAAAGGCACGTCTGGCCACCGATGTGGCCAAAGCCGTTCGGGCGATGATCGACGCGGGCAAAAGCGTCTGGGCCGATACGGGGGAGGGCTGGGTACAGCGCCCGGTCCGGCCGGAAGATATTCTGATCCTCGTGCGCGGGCGTACAGGTGGTCTCTTTGATGCGATGATCGGTGCCCTGAAGGCGCAGGGACTGCCTGTGGCTGGCGCCGACCGGCTGAAGTTGGGCGATCATATCGGTGTGCAGGACTGCCTGAACCTGATGCGCTTTGCTGCGCTCCCGGAGCGGGACCTGACGCTGGCTGAAATCCTGCGCGGACCGTTCCTCGGCCTCGTGGATGATGACCGCTACCTGTTCGATCTGGCGAGCGGCCGACGGCGAGGCGAAACGCTCTGGCAGCGCGTGCAGGCCAGCACCAATGCTGACGTGCAGGTCGCAGCAGGCTTCCTGAAAGGCCTGATCACCAACGCGCATCTGCCGCCATTCGACTTCCTTACCGCTGTGCTGGACGTTCCGCAGGCAGATGGACAGACAGGCTGGGAAAAGCTGAATGCCCGCCTTGGTCATCCGGCGCGCGATCCGGTCGAGGCGCTGGTCGCCGAAGCCATCGCTTTCGACTCGACCGAGCCCGCCTCGCTGCAATGCTTCATCGCGCGCATGGAGGCGGGAGAGGTGGAGATCAAGCGGGATCTTGCTGCGCCGGAACGGGAAATCCGCGTCATGACCGTCCACGGCGCCAAGGGCCTGCAGGCGCCGGTCGTCATCCTGCCGGATACAACCAGCGCGCCGAAGCCTTCCGGCGGCAGCATCCATGAGATCGACGGCGTGCCCGTCTGGTCGCCGCGCAAGGACGGAGAACTGGCGGAAGTGACGGCCGCTCGCGCACTGGCCGATGCGCGCGCCGAGGAAGAACACCGCCGCTTACTGTACGTGGCGCTGACCCGGGCACAGGACCGGCTCATCATTGCGGGCCATTGGTATGGCGGCCAGAAGGGCGGCGGCTATCACGACCGGTCCTGGTACTCGCTCTGCTTGAACGCGATGGACAAGCTCGTCCCGGCCGAGGGTGAGGCGCGCGATGAAATCCGGTGGTTCGGCGTGGCGCCGAAGACGGTGCCAAAGGGAGGTCAGAGGGACGAAGCGAAAGCAGGGTATCCGGATTGGGCGCTGAAGCAGGTGGAAGACACGCCCGTTGCCGCCCGCCGAAAATTCAGTGCGCCGACCAGCCTGCTCGGCCGGGATATGCCAGTCATGGCGCCGTTTGGGGAAGGGCGTGAGGCCCGCCTGAAGCGCGGCCGTCTGATCCACGCCCTGCTGCAATACCTGCCGGATGTTCCGGAAGCTGACCGCGAGGCCGTGGGGCGTCATTTCCTTGCTCGGGATGCCTCGCTGGAGGAAGGCGAGCGCCAAGAGATGCTATCCGCCGCGCTTTGCATGCTGCAGGATCCAGCCATGGCCGGCGTCTTCGCCCCCGGCGGACGAGCCGAAGCGGCGATCATCGGCAGCTCGGAAAAGCATCTGCCGGAAGGCGTGGTGATCAATGGCCGGGTCGACCGGCTGGTGGTCTCCGACAAGGAAGTCCTCATCGTCGATTTCAAGACGGACCAGCCCGCGCCGGATACGCCGGAAGGCGTCGGGGAGAGCTATATGCTGCAGATGGCGGCTTATTGGGCGGTGCTGCGAGAGGCCTGGCCGGACCGAACGGTGCGGGCCGCGCTCTGTTGGACAGACGGGCCAAAACTCATGCCGCTGCCGGAAGACATGCTTTTAGCCGCGCTAAAGCGTGCTGGCAGCGAGGTTTGACTTGTGCCGGGAGTCCCTATTTAGCAGTCTGTTGAACTGAATTATGAGGAGCTCGCCATGGCCGCGATTGATGTAACAGACGACGAGTTTGATGGTGTCATTGCCAATTCTGATGTCCCCGTCGTTGTGGATTTCTGGGCCGAATGGTGCGGTCCGTGCAAGCAGATGTCTCCGCATCTGGAGGCCGTCGCCGAGGAAATGGCCGGCAAGGTCAAAGTCGCCAAGATCAATGTCGACGAAAACCCGATGACCGGCTCGAAATACGGCGTGCGCGGTATGCCGACGCTGATGATCTTCAAGGATGGCAAGGTGGCTGCCACGCATCTCGGTGCGATGAGCAAGCAGGCCATCGCCGAATGGATCAAACAGTCGGCCTGATCCGTCAGGCTGGCTCGCTGGTCAGCGCCAGGAATACGTCTTCAAGGTCGGGGGTCTCGGTGACGAGGTCCCCGATTCCGATTCCGGCCTGGCGAACCTGTTCCAGCAGGCGGCCGATTCCGGTCTCGCTGGTCCGGAACGTGATTTCCAGCTCACCCGACTCGCGGAGCTTTGCATCGAGCGCCGTCAGGGCGTCTGGTACCTCAGTCAGCGGTTCCCTCGGGCTGATGACCAGCGTCTTGTAATCGAGGCGCGACAGAAGCTGAGATGTGGGCTCGCAGGCGACGATTTCGCCGTGGTTCACAATGGCGATGGAATCGCAGAGCTCTTCGGCTTCTTCGAGATAGTGAGTTGTCAGGATGATCGTGGTGCCGCGCTCATGCAGCTCGCGCACATAGGTCCACATTGAGCGGCGCAGTTCCACGTCCACGCCGGCCGTCGGCTCGTCGAGGATCAGGACAGGCGGATTGTGGACGAGGGCCTTGGCGACCATCAGGCGCCGTTTCATGCCGCCGGACAGCTGTCGCACATAGGCGTCTTTCTTGTCGTCGAGGCCAACGGCGGCAAGGATTTCATCTGTCAGGCGCTCACCTTTCGGGACACCGTAAAAGCCGGCCATCAGCTCCAGCATTTCAAACGGGGTGAAGAAAGGGTCTGCGACGATTTCCTGGTTCACAACGCCAATGGCGGCGCGGCTCTGGCGGGGGTGCTGGTCGATGTCCAGGCCCCAGATGCGCGCCGTGCCAGAGGTCTTGTTTACCAGGCCCGCCAGAATGTTGATGAAGGTCGACTTGCCCGCCCCGTTCGGCCCCAGCAGGCCGAAGATGGATCCGCGCGGAATTTTCAGGCTGATTCCCTTCAGGGCATGCTTTTCCGGCATCCGGCCGGAGGCCGCGTACACTTTCTGGAGGTTATCGACTTCAATTGCATATTCCGGGGCGGAGTTTTGGTCAGTCATCCAGTCCTTCTTTCCCTGCGGCATGGCGGTGCTTGCGCGGCACTCTGGTGCGCTCTAGGTAGGGCCGTAAGACCCGGTGAACAAGCCGGGGCCAACTTACAGGACTGAATAGGCGGCCCAATGCCCTCCAAGCGCGATGTATTCGACCCACCGGAAGTCGTGATGGTCACAAGTCACAAGGTCTCCTGCAATGGCGGCGGCGGCGCTCTTGGCCATCCGCGCGTCTGGTACGAGATGGGCGATGAAGACTTTGTCGAGTGCAAATACTGCGACCGCCGCTTCGTCCTGATCGGCGGCAAGGAAGACCCCGGCCGGGGTCGCTGATTCTCCCTGAACACGGAGCCGGCTGATCATGCACGTTCTTGTCGTCGGCGGTGGAATCGGGGGGCTGACAGCCGCCCTGGCGCTTGAGAAGCGCGGCCACACCGTCACCGTTACGGAACAGTCCGGCGTTATCAGCGAAGTGGGCGCAGGCCTGCAGCTCAGCCCCAATGCCATGAAAGTGCTGAACGCCCTGGGCGTAGGGGCCCGGGTGATGACCGATGCGTTCCGCCCGCAGGCCGCCGAGATGCGCTGGGGGCGTAGCGGCGCAAAGATCTTCTCGATCCCGCTGCGCAAGGCCGCCACGAATCGCTGGGGCGCCGAATACATCCACGTCCACCGGGCAGACCTGATCGAAGCCTTGCGTGCAGAACTGGTCGCGCGGGCGCCGGATGCGCTGATCCTCGGGCAGAGGCTGGAGCGCTACGAAAACCGGGGCGACAAGATCGCGGCTTATTTTGCCGGTGGCGCTGTGATCGAGGCCGACCTGCTTGTTGGGGCTGACGGCATCCATTCAGCTGTGCGTGACCAGATGCTGGGTCCGGACAAGCCGGAATTCACCGGCTGCGTTGCCTGGCGCGCGACGGCGCCTGTGACGGCGCTTGGCGATCATGCCCCGCCACCTACTGCAAGCGTCTGGGCCGGTCCGCGCCGGCATGCGGTGACCTATCTGCTGCGCCGGGGTAGTCTCGCAAACTTCGTCGGTGTTGTGGAACACAAGACGCCCGGGGATGAATCCTGGAGCGCCACCGGGGCGAAGGAACAGGCGCTGAAGGATTTCAAACGCTGGCATCCGTCCGTCACCGCGATCATCGAAGCGGCTGACTCCATGAACCGCTGGGCGCTGTACGGGCGCAAACCGTTGCCCAAGTGGAGCGATGGCCGAGCTACATTGCTGGGCGATGCGTGCCACCCGATGTTGCCCTTCCTGGCGCAGGGGGCAGCGATGGCGATCGAGGATGCCTGGGCGATCGCCGCGTGTCTTGCGGCTGAAGACGATGTTTCGGCTGCCCTCGCGAGCTATGAAGCCCGGCGCAAACCGCGGGTGACCCGCGTGCAGGAAGGGGCCCGGGCCAATTCCAAGCTCTATCACCGCGGAAATCCGATCACGCGTCTCGGATCCTACGTGCCCATGGCCATGGCGGCGCGGGCTGCCCCCGGATTTGTCCGCTCGCGTCTCGACTGGATCTACTCCTACGACGAAACGTCTCTTTAGATTTTCACTGGTTATCCTTGCCCTGGAAGTGACCTAAGGGCAGGAAGGTCGACCCCGCTCAACCGAACTGGTGAAAAATGCTTTCAATCCTAGACCTTTTCCGCGTCGGAATCGGCCCCTCCAGCTCCCACACGGTCGGCCCGATCCGGATCGCGAACCGGTTTCTGGCAAACCTTGCCGAGGGAATGGGCCCTGTCGCGCGGATCGAAGTCGAGCTGCAGGGCTCGCTCGCATTGACCGGGGCAGGGCACGCGACGCCAAAAGCTGTCATGCTCGGCCTGCTTGGTTTCGAGCCGGAAACCCTGGACCCAGACGCGGCAGACCGGGACGTTGAATCACTTGAGGCTTCGCGCCAGCTTCCTTTGCCGGGCGGGCGCAGCATCGCCTTCGAACCCGCAACAGACATCGTATTTGCCTATGATGTCCTCCCGGTGCTCCACCCCAATGGCATGCGCCTCCGCGCCTTCGGGGCGAGTGGTGAGGTTCTTTCCGACGAGACCTGGTACTCCACAGGCGGCGGGTTCATCGCGACGGAGCGCCAGCTTCAGCGGCCGGTGGAGGATGATATCCTGCCGGTCGGCCCGTCCGTGCCGCGCCCGTTTGGTTCTGCGGCTGAATTGCTGGCCCTGTGCGCCGAAAATCACTCCAGCATCGCCGAGATCATCCTCACCAATGAAGACGCGATGCGCCCGCGAGCCGAGACTGAAGCCGCCCTCGACCGGATTGCTGACGTCATGCTCGCCTGCGTGGAGCGGGGGCTGACCCGCGAGGGCACATTGCCGGGCGGGCTGAATGTGCGCCGCCGTGCGCCGGACCTATGGAAGAAGCTGCAGAATGCTCCGCAATCGAACGAACGTGAGCAGTTGTTCGACTGGCTGAATGTCTACGCCATGGCGGTGAATGAAGAGAACGCAAGCGGCGGGCAGGTCGTCACTGCGCCGACCAATGGCGCCGCCGGGATCATTCCGGCCGTCATCCGTCACTATTGTGCCGATGCAGAGGACAAGACCGAGCGTTTGCGCCGGTTCCTGCTCACAGCAGGAGGGGTCGGATTGCTCTACAAACAAAGAGCGTCGATCTCCGGGGCAGAGATGGGGTGCCAAGGCGAAGTGGGCGTCGCCTGCTCCATGGCCGCAGCTGGGCTGGCCGCGGTCTGGGGCGCTAATCCGCAACAGGTCTGCAATGCGGCAGAGATTGCAATGGAGCACAATCTGGGCCTGACCTGCGACCCGGTCGGCGGCCTCGTCCAGATCCCCTGTATCGAACGCAACGCCATCGGCGCCGTGAAGGCCGCCAATGCGGCCCGCCTCGCGCTCCACTCTGTGGATCAGGCGCGTGTGTCGCTCGATCAGGTGATCGAGACCATGCGCCAGACCGGCATGGACATGTCCTCCAAATACAAGGAAACATCGCAGGGCGGCCTTGCCGTGAACGTAATCGAATGTTGAGCGTTCTGTCCTGGAGTTGATTGCCAAGACGCCACTGGGAGAGCCGCATGGCCACGGTCAATAATCTGTCTTCGCTGCTGCACAGCCTTGAGACGAATACCGAAGGCGACACGGTCACCGTGCGGGCCATGCTGAACGCTGTGGGGCGGCGCTCCTACGGGCCGATCCTGTTATTGCTTGGTTTCCTGGCGCTGAGCCCGCTCACCATTATCCCGGGCGCAACCTGGTTGGTCGGGATCATCACGCTCCTGATTGCCGGGCAGATCCTGATCGGGCGGGCGTTCCCGTGGATTCCATCGCGGTTCCTGAAGATCGAATTCCCACGTGAGGCGCTTTTGCAGGGCATCAAACTGGCTGACCCTTATGTCTGTCAGGTCGACCGTTTCCTGAAACCGCGGCTCGCTTTCCTGACCTCACCATTGTTCGCGCCTTTCGTGGCGCTGATCTGTATCGCAGCCGCCATCCTGACGATTCCATTGGGATTGGTGCCATTCGGGCCGGTGCTGCCGGGGCTGACGGTCTTCCTGTTCGGCCTGGCATTGACGGCGCGCGACGGCTTCGTCCTGATCCTCGCTGCATTGGGGTTGGCCGGGGCGTGTTGGCTGCTTTTCCGCCTCTGGGCGCGGATTTCCGGCGCGTTCGCTTGACGCCGGGTACGGCCTTTTTGACTTGAGATGGCTGGGTTACGCTTGCGCAAACGTAAGGCGAGGAAGCCATGTCGGAGATCAAATCCTATCTCGGCTGGAAGGTGGATTACCTGAATCCCCCCGGTGAGCCGGCCTTTGCCGGTCCGGACTCCGTCTCGTGGCAAGTATTCAAGAATCCGATCGCGCTCGCCATTGGCGGCGTGGCCGCGGTGCTTCTGGAATTCGCCGATGCCCGCATCCGCTCCGGCGTCTGGGACCATTCGGTTTTCAAGACCGATCCGATCGGCCGCTCCAAGCGCACCGGCATTGCCGCCATGGTCGGCGTCTACGGACCGCAGAACGCCGCCCGCCGCGTCATCCAGGGCGTCACCAACATGCATGCCCGCGTCGAGGGGCAGACCCCGTCCGGCGAGCATTACAAGGCGCTCGATGTCGAACTGCTCGACTGGGTCAGCGCGACGGCGAGCTTCGGTTTTCTGACCGCCTATGATCGCTTCGTGAAGCCGGTCTCCGAGGCCGACAAGAAGCGCTTTTTCGAAGAGGGCGTGCCCGTCGCACGGCTTTATGGCGTGCAGAACCCGATCCGGTCGCTGGAAGACTTCGATGCGATGATGCAAAAGCTGCTGCCGCGCTTTGAGCCGCATCCGATCAATACCGAATTCCTCGACATTATGTGTTCCGGCCGCGCGGCGCCGGGCGTGCCGAAAGGCCTGCAGAGCGCACTCGTTCATGCGGCGGTGGCCATCCTGCCGAGGGCGGTTCGTGAACGGCTGGAACTCGGCCCCGAATACGACCTTCACTGGAAGGGTGAGATGACGGTGAAACTGATGGGGAAGACCGCTGAGCGGATCCCCGACCCGTCTTCCCCCGCTGCCCATGCCAGCGAACGCCTCGGCCTGCCACGGTCATTCCTGTGGAAGAGTGATGCCGAGCGCGCCCGCCTCCTTGAGGCCGCCGCGCACCAGGCGTCTGTCCCAGCAGAATAGGTTGAGTAACTGATGGATCTTGCCTTCAAGCCCGATGAGGAAGCCTTCCGAGAAGAAGTGCGGGATTTCCTTGCTGACAATCTGACTGAAGACCTCCGCCGCTATGCCTCGCGCATGACCAGCGTCTATGCCGAGAAGGAGATCGGCCTCGCCTGGCAGAAAATCCTTGTCGAACAGGGTTGGGCAGCGCCGTCCTGGCCGGTGGAATATGGCGGCTGCGACTGGAACCTTGCGCAGCACTATATCTTTGATGTCGAGATGGCCCACGCTGGCGCTCCGCCGCTGTCACCCATGGGCATCGGCATGTGCGGCCCGGCCCTGATCGGCCACGGATCGAAAGCGCAGAAGGATTATTACCTCCCACGCATCCTGTCGGGAGAGGATTTCTGGTGCCAGGGTTATTCGGAACCGCATGCAGGCTCCGACCTTGCCGCCCTGACCATGTCGGCGGTCGAAGACGGGGACGATTTCATCTGCAACGGGCAGAAGATCTGGACCACGCATGGCCATGTCGCCAATATGTGCTTCTGCCTTGTACGGACGGATTCTTCCGGCAAGCTGCAGCAGGGCATCACCTTTATCCTGATCGACATGAACTCACCCGGCGTGCGGGTCGACCCAATCGTCATGACTTCGGGCGAGCATATCCAGAACTCGCTCTTCTTCACCGATGTCCGTGTGCCGAAGAAAAACGTGGTCGGCGAAGTCAATAATGGCTGGACGGTTGCGAAATATCTCCTCGAATTCGAGCGGGGCGGGAATGCCTATGGCCCGCGCCTGATCGCCCGGCTGGAGGCGCTGCGCCGTCATGCAGCAGAGCAAGGCCTGCTGACGGCGGATTTTGCCCGCAAGATCAGCCTCGCCGAGGCAGATGCCATGGCGCTCGAAGCGGCGGAAATGCAGCTGATGGCAGAGCTTGCAGGTGGCGGCACGCCGGGGCTCAAAGGCTCAATGATGAAGATCCGCGGTACGGAGCTCAGCCAGCACATCACGGAACTCTCCATCGAACTGGCAGGTGTCTACGTCCAGCCCTTCCAGCCGCACCATACCAGCCCGGGCGGGCCGGTGACGACCGCGCCGCCATCGAATGCACCACTGGTCGGCCCGGAAAGCGCGGTGACCTCGTCGGCGAAATATTTCAACGACCGGGCAGGCTCGATCTATGCCGGGTCCAATGAGATCCAGCGTAACATTCTCGCCAAAGGGCAGCTGCGGCTGTAGGACCTGACCAGATGATTACGCTCTACGAACACCCGCTCTCTCCCTATGCCCAGAAGGTGAAGATCGCCCTGCGTGAGAAGGGCGTACCGTTTGAGGTGGCGATGCCGGAAGGCATCGGGGCAGGTTCCACGGGTGGGGCGTTTGCCGAGGCGGCGCCGCGCCGCGAAGTGCCTGCGCTGATCGACGGGGATGTGTCCCTGTTCGATTCCACGATCATCCTCGAATATATCGAAGACAAATGGCCGGAGCCATCGCTCTTCCCGGCCGATCCGGCCGAGCGGGCAAAGTGCCGGATGATCGAAGACGTGATGGACACCCATTTCGAGGCGATCAGCTGGGGGCTTGGTGAGCTGCACCATTTCAAGCGCGGCAACGAAGCGACACGCGCGAAGATCGAACAGAACGCCGCCCGCCAGATCGCCGGCTTCATGGCGTGGCTGTCCGGCCAGCTCGGCGATGCGGAATGGTTCAGCGGCGACAAGTTCGGCTGGGCGGACCTCAGCGTCGCACCCTATCTCAATGGCATTGCCGGCTTCGGATACACGCCGAAGGCAGGCTCGGCGCTCGCTGCCTGGCTCACCCGGGTGAACGAACGCGACAGTGTGCGTGAGGCTGCCGAACAGGCGCGCGCCTCGATCAGCGGCATGCAGGCCGTCAGCGCGGCGGTAGAGGCCGGGCTGTTCCGCCGCCACTATCGCGACCACAGGCTCGAATGGATGATCCGCTCCGGCGGCATGGACATTGTCCGTGACGGAATGGAACGCAACACGATCCGCTTTACGGATCACTGGGACAATTAAACATCAACATGGCCGCCGGTTGCGGCTCAAGGAGGAACACAATGGCAATCAAGACACGCTTCACCGAGGAGTTCGGGATCGAGCATCCGATCGCTCAGGGCGGCATGCAATGGGTCGGCTATGCTGAAATGGTCGCCCCGGTCGCGAATGCAGGCGGCCTCGGCTTCCTGACGGCGCTGACGCAGCCGACGCCGGAAGACCTGGCGAAGGAAATCGCCCGCACCAAGGAAATGACGGACAAGCCGTTCGGCGTGAACCTGACCATCCTGCCGGCCATCAAGCCTCCGCCGTATGCGGAATACCGCGACGCCATCATTCAGGGCGGCGTGAAGATTGTCGAAACCGCAGGCTACAAGCCGCAGGAACATATCGACCATTTCAAGCAGCACGGCATCAAGATCATCCATAAATGTACCGCTGTACGCCACGCGCTGTCGGCAGAGCGGATGGGCGCTGACGCCATCTCCATCGACGGCTTCGAATGTGCCGGCCACCCGGGCGAGGACGATATCCCGGGCCTGATCCTGATCCCGGCTGCTGCCGACAAAGTGAAAGTTCCGATGCTGGCTTCCGGCGGCTTCGGCGACGGCCGCGGCCTTGCGGCGGCACTGGCGCTGGGCGCCGACGGCATCAATATGGGCACGCGTTTCTGCGTCACGAAAGAGGCGCCGATCAACGAAGCGTTCAAGCGCCAGATGGTCGAGAATGACGAGCGCGCCACTAATCTCATCTTCCGTACGCTGCACAACACGGCGCGCGTGATGAAGAATGCTGTCTCCGATGAGGTGGTTGCCATCGAGCGCAAGGGCGGCGCCAAGTTCGAGGATGTCCAGCACCTCGTTGCCGGTGTCCGCGGCCGCAAGGCCATGGATGAAGGCGACACGGATGGCGGCATCTGGTCGGCCGGCATGATCCAGGGCCTGATCCACGACATTCCGAGCGTCGAGGAACTGATCGACCGGATCGTCGCTGACGCCGAGAAGATCATCAAAGGCCGTCTCGAGTCGATGATCAAATAAGCGGGGAGGGTCATATGGCTTACGAGCAGGTGCTTCTTGAGAAGGATGGCCCTGCGGCCATCATTACCCTCAACCGTCCGGAAAAACTGAACGCGTTCACGAACCAGCTTGGCCGGGAACTCGCCGACGCAATCCGCGCCTGTGATGCCGATGATGACGTTCGCGGCATCATCATCACGGGCGCGGGCCGGCACTTCTGCGCGGGTGCAGACATTTCCGATGGCGCAGACGCCTTCGACACGAAGAGCGGAACAGGCGCGAAGAATTTCGGCACAACCGAACCCGGCAAGGACCGGGACGGGGCCGGCTTCATCGGGGCGATGTATGCCTGCCAGAAGCCGCTGATCGCGGCGTTCAACGGCGCGGCGGTCGGTGTCGGCATCACGATGGTGCTGCCGACGGACATCAAGATCGCGTCGGAAAAGGCGAAGTTCGGATTCGTCTTCGCGCAACGCGGCCTGCCGCCGGAAGCGGGTAGCGCCTGGTTCCTGCCGCAGCTGGTCGGCCTGCCTCAGGCGCTGCGTTGGTGCATGACGGGGCGGGTATTCGGGGCTGAGGAGGCGCTGGAAGGCGGCCTGATCAGCGAGATCCACCCGCCCGAGGAGCTTCTGCCCGCGGCCAAGCGAATCGTCGCCGAGATCGCGCAGAACACGGCGCCGGTCTCCGTCGCTCTTGTGCGTCAGTTGCTCTGGCGATTCGGGCCAACGGCGCATCCGTTCGATCTCCTGAAGGTCGATGGCAAATTCGCGCTCAGCCTCGGGTCTTCTCCAGACGTGAAGGAGGGGGTCACCGCCTTCCTCGAAAAGCGTCCCCCGGATTTTCCCGGCAAGGTCTCAGCCGACATGCCGAACGGGTATCCCTGGTGGAAATAGAGCCGGACTGAAAAACGGGCGTCCAAGGGCGCCCGTATATCGTCTGTTTATCGTGTATATATCGTATTCCTTATCGTGCCGGGGGCGCGATAAGAGCGTGTCCGATGGTCAGGGGAAGAGGTGGCTCCGCGAGTAGGACTCGAACCTACGACCGGGCGATTAACAGTCGCCTGCTCTACCAACTGAGCTATCGCGGAACAGCCGGAGAGGGGCTATTACCAGACCGCTCCACTGGTTCAAGCCCTCTGATGCTGAGAACAACATAATTCTTTCAGATCGCAGCTGAAAAACGCACAAAAAAAGGGCGGGAGACGTGTCTCCCGCCGAGGCGTTGGGTGATGGTGGGTGTCTCCAAGAGAAGACAGGGTTAACAATCTGCGGAATTGGTTAACACGATCTAAACGACTTGCCGAAAACTCGCATTTCTTCGTCAAGGATCGAAATTTTCTCCCGGCGCACGGAAGTGCCTGCGGAAAAACGGCATGAATACAGGGGATTCTGTCGATTGAGGAAGGTCTGGAGGCCCCGGCCGGAATCGAACCGGCGTACACGGATTTGCAATCCGCTGCGTCACCACTCCGCCACAGGGCCATGCCGGAAGCAGGCCTCCTAGCAACCTTCCGCGCGGCGTGCAATCTGCCGTTTTCATGCCTGTGCGCGTTTATCGCTGATTGCATGTCCGATGCTGCATGCTAAAGGGCTCCCAAGAGGAACATACGCACCCCGAAAGGCGAGAGCCCATGAACTTCGAAGCCGCCCGTGAAATCATGGTCGACAGCCAGATCCGCCCGAACGACGTGTCGGATCCGGAATTCGTACACGCTTTCCTGAACACGCCGCGAGAGGCTTTCGTCCCGGCCACCCGTAAACCGGTCGCTTACTCCGAACTCGAGATCGAAACCTCGGAGGGCCGCGCCCTCTGGACCCCGCGTGACACGGCGAAACTGCTGAAGGCGGCGGGTATCAAACCCACGGATATCGTCCTCGTGATCGGGGCCGGTGCAGGCTACGAAACGGCCCTGATAAGCCACCTGTCCGAAACGGTGATTGCGCTGGAAGAAACGTCCGAACTGGTCGACGCCATGTCTGACCGCTTCGCCTCGCTGGGCTTCGACCGCGCCGTTGCCGTCGAGGGCAAACTGGAAGAGGGGCTCCAGGATCAGGGTCCCTTCGACGTAATCTACGTTTGCGGCATGGTCGAAACAGTGCCGCAGGCCTGGAAGGACCAACTGGCTGAAGCCGGCCGCCTGGCAGTGGTGGAGTTCGAACAGGATGGGGTCGGCCGCGGTCGCGTCTACACCAAGGCAGGTGATACCGTGTCGTCACGCTACGCTTTCGACGCCTTCCCGCCGAAATTTGCACAGTTCGACCGCAAAAAGGCATTTGTGTTCTGATTTTCGGGGCGCTCGGCGCTATCGTTAACTCCCCGGAAAAGTGAACACTGTTCTCTGTAGCTGCTTGGCCTGTATAAGGGCGTGTAATTTTAATTACGGCATCTGAGGAGCCTCCCATGACCTTGAAGTTTCGTATCCTTGCGGGCAGCGCGCTTGCCGGCCTGCTGGTGACCGGCCATGCGTCGGCCGAGACGTTGGAGGATGCGGTCTCCTCGGCAATCCTCTCCAACCCCCAGCTGGAATCGCAGCGCGTCGAATCGGACATTGCGCGGGAAACGCTAGAGCAGGCCCGGTCAGGCGGCCGCACCACCGTGACGATCGGTGGATCGGCTGGGTACCAGTATACGGACACCAACTTTCCCTTCAGTGTCAGCAACGGCAATTCAGGCGCGTTCTCCTCGCAAGTCCAGGCGACCAAGCCGATCTATACCGGCGGACGCATCTCCGCCGGCATTCGTCAGGCCAAGGCCGGAATCAGCGCGGCAGATGCACAATATGATGCCGCTCAGCAGGACCTGATCCTGCAGGTTATCACGGCCTACATGGATGTTCGCCGAGACCGCGAGACGGTTTCTATCCGCGAGAACAATGTCGAAGTGTCGGCGGAACAGCTGCGTGCGGCCGAAGACCGTTTCGAAGTCGGCGTGGTGACGCGGACGGACGTGTCGCTTGCCCGCGCCAATTTTGAAGGCACACGCGCGTCGCTCGCAGGCGCCGAATCTGCCCTCGAGACGAGTCTTGCGAATTACTCTTTCCTGACCGGGCTCACGCCCGGTGACCTGGCGCCGCCGCCGCCGGTTCCACCGCTGCCGCAGTCTCTGGAAGAAGCGACCCGGCTGGGACTGGACGCCAATCCGGACATGATCGCCGCCCGCCATTCGGAACGCGCCGCCATGGAAGCGATTGAAGCCGCCAAGGCGCAGGGGCGCCCGAGCGTAAACCTCGTTGGCACCGCACAGACCCAGTACTCGACGTTCGAATCACGGAATGTGCAGCAATCGTCGGTTTCCGGCGTCGTGCAGGGATCGATCCCGATCGTTACCGGCGGACTGGTGAAGAGCCAGACTAAGGCCGCGCGGCTTCGCCGGGACCAGGCCCGCCGTCAGATCGATGCGCTGGATCGCTCCATCCGGGCTCAGGTCGCGTCCGCATGGTATGGCTATGACGCGACTCTGCGGGCTATCGAGGCGTCCAAGCGCCAGGTGGATGCAGCCGAAATCGCCTATGACGGCGCCAAGGAAGAGCTGTCCGTTGGTGTCCGTACGACGCTGGATGTCCTGAATCAGGAACAGCAACTGTTCGAGGCCCGCCTTGCGCTCGTTCAGGCTGAACGGGATGCCTATGTTGCTGCGCACCAGCTGCTTCGGGCGACTGGCCAGCTGACGCAACCATAGCTACCGGTCCTGAAAGAGGTTAACATTGTCAGGTCTTTGTTAACCCAATCGCCTTAGCGATCGTAAACAGAATCGACGACGTGAAAGCATATCAGGGGGCTCTGATGGCCAACGAAGCACATAAGGAACCGACGATGGAGGAAATCCTCGCGTCGATCCGTAAAATCATCTCTGACGACGCGGCGGCGCCTGCGTCGGCCCCTCAGCCGGAGCCTGAAATCGCCAATGACGAGGATGACGATGTCAGCCTCGAAGAGGTGATGTTCGACGAAGACATCCGCGAGGAATCCTTCGAAGCGGAAGCTGCGCCGGAAGAGGCGGTTGAGCTGGAGATGGAAGCATTCGAAATCGAGGACTTCGCCGAAGAAGAGGCGCCTGCCGCGGCGCCGGAACCAGCCCAGAGCTTCGAATCCCTGCTTAGCGCATCGCGTTCGGCTGAATATGACCCTGAGCCGGAGCCCGAGCCCGTTCCAGAGCCTGTTGCGGTTGCGCCAGCTCCCGTCGAACCCAAACCGGCACCTGCGCCTGCGCCTGTGGAGAAAACAATGTCTGCATCGCCCGCTTACGACAATTCCTCGCTGACCGACGATTCGACCGCGAACGCCGCTGCCGGCGCGCTCGGCAAGCTGATCTCCAAGATGGATCTTGGCGGCAACAACACGCTTGAAGCGCTCGTCCGTGAGATGCTGCGTCCGATGATCAAGGAGTGGCTCGACGCCAACCTTGCATCGATCGTCGAACAGAAAGTCGAGGCAGAGGTAGAGCGGATCTCCCGCATGGCGCGCTAGCCTCTCCCGCCAAATTGTTTATAGGGAAGGGCGCGCCGCCACCGGCGCGCCTTTTTCTTTTATCTGGAATACGCCCGAAACGATGCTCGACCAAAGATTTGACCCCGCTGAAGCCGAACCCCGCCTGTATGAGGCGTGGGAGAACAAAGGCTGCTTCAAACCCTCCGGTGACACATCTGCGCAGGCCTATTCCATCGTCATTCCACCGCCAAACGTGACCGGCGTGCTTCACATGGGTCACGCGCTGAACAACACACTTCAGGACATCCTGATCCGGTTCGAGCGCATGCGGGGCAAGAACGTCCTCTGGCAGCCGGGCACAGACCATGCGGGCATCGCCACACAGATGGTGGTCGAGCGCCAACTCGCGCAGGAAGGCAATATGAGCCGCCGCGAAATGGGCCGCGAAGCCTTCGTCAACCGGGTCTGGGCCTGGAAAGCCGAATCCGGCGGGGCCATCGTGAACCAGCTGAAACGCCTCGGCGCCTCCTGCGACTGGAGCCGTGAGCGCTTCACCATGGATGAAGGGCTCTCGAAGGCAGTCACCAAGGTCTTTGTCGATCTCTACAACAAGGGCCTGATCTATCGCGACAAGCGGCTCGTGAACTGGGATCCGCACTTCCAGACGGCGATCTCGGACCTCGAAGTCGATCAGCGCGAAGTGAACGGTCATTACTGGCACCTGCGCTATCCGTTGGCAGATGGTGTCACATACGAGCACCCGGTCAAGGACGAGGACGGCAACGTCACCGGCACCGAGACGCGCGACTATATCGTTGTCGCCACTTCGCGTCCGGAAACCATGCTGGGCGATACCGGCGTTGCAGTGCACCCTGATGATCAGCGCTATGCCGGCCTCGTCGGCAAGTTCGTGGAGCTGCCGATTGTCGGCCGCCGTGTGCCGATTGTTGCGGACGAATATGCCAACCCGGAAAAAGGCTCCGGCGCGGTGAAGATCACCCCGGCGCATGACTTCAATGACTTCGAAGTCGGCAAGCGTGCCGGCCACACGCCGCTGAACATACTGACAGCAGTCGCTGCAATCGTTGACGGAGACGAAGCTGATGCGGCGGGCATTCCGGCAGCCTATCGCGGGCTCGACAGGTTCGATGCCCGCAAGAAAGTCGTCGAGGATTTCGAAGCCGCCGGCCTGCTGCAGGAAATCGAGAACCTTAAGATCGAGCAGCCTTTCGGCGACCGCTCCAATGTCGTCATCGAGCCGTGGATGACGGACCAGTGGTATGTCGACGCCAAGACGCTGGCGCAGCCCGCCATTGCGGCTGTGCGCGACGGCAAGACGAAGTTCGTGCCGGAGAACTGGGAGAAGACCTATTACAACTGGATGGAAAACATCCAGCCCTGGTGCGTCTCCCGTCAGCTCTGGTGGGGGCACCGGATTCCGGCCTGGTACTCCGAAGAAGGCGAAATCTTCGTCGCCGCGTCCGCCGAGGAAGCGCAAGCCATGGCTGGCGCGGGCGTCGATTTGAAACAGGAAGAAGACGTCCTCGACACCTGGTTCTCCTCAGCCCTCTGGCCGTTCTCAACGCAGGGCTGGCCGGACCAGACGGACGATCTCAAAACCTTCTTCCCGACGGCAACGCTCGTTACGGCCTTCGACATCATCTTCTTCTGGGTCGCCCGGATGATGATGATGAGCCTCGAATTCATGGGCCAAGTTCCGTTCAAGGACGTCTATATCCATGCCCTCGTCCTCGACGAGAAAGGGCAGAAGATGTCGAAGTCCAAAGGGAACGTCATGGATCCGCTGGAACTGGTCGACGAGTATGGCGCCGACGCGTTGCGCTTCACCATGGGCCGCATGGCCGGACAGGGCCGTAACATCCGCCTTTCCAAGCAGGCGGTCGAAGGGAACCGGAACTTCTCGACGAAGCTCTGGAACGCCGCTCGTTTCGCCGAGATGAATGAGTGTGGCGCCCCGGGGGAGATCGACTTCAACGAAATCCAGAGCCCGGTGAATCGCTGGATCCTCGGCGAACTTACCCAGTGTGTGGCGGACGTCGGCAAAGGCATCGAGGACTACCGCTTCGACGATGGTGCAGGCGCGATCTACCGCTTTGTCTGGAACACGTTCTGCGACTGGTATCTCGAACTGATCAAGCCGCTGCTCGGCGGAATGGATGATGCCGCCAAATCCGAAACGCGTATGGTTTGCGGCTATGTGCTCGACGAGACGCTGAAGCTGCTGCACCCGTTCATGCCGTTCGTGACGGAAGAGCTGTGGGATCGCCGCGCGCCGGGCCGCGTCGCCGACCAGGGCTTCCTGATGGGGCAGCAGTGGCCGGCGTTCACCGGCTTCCATGATGATGCGGCCGCAGAGGAAGTGGACTGGGTCATCGGCCTGATAACGGAGCTGCGCTCGCTGCGTAATGATCTCGGCGTGCCGGCTGGGGCAAAGATCCCACTCGCGCTGGTCAAGGCGGGGGCGGAGATCGAAGACCGCGCCATGCGGCATGAAGATGTCCTCAAACGTCTTGCGCGCCTCGAAGACATCGCTTTCACCGATGCGACGCCGGAAGGCGCCGTGACTGCCGTGTTCGGCGAGACCGTCGCTGCGCTTCAGATTGCCGACTTCGTGGACATCGCCGAAGCCCGCAAACGGCTCGACAAGGAACTCGGCCAGATAGAGAAGGACATCACGTCCACCGAGAAGAAGCTTTCCAACGAGAATTTCGTTGCCCGCGCGCCGGAAGAGATCGTGGAAGAGAACCGCCAACGTCTCGTCGATTGGGCAGCGCGGCGCGAAAAGCTGGCTGCGGCACGAAAGGGGCTTGAAGGTCTCTGACCTTCAGGTCCAACCTGCTGTCAGATGGACAGGAGGCTTTCCCATGATTTTTCGGCCGCTTCTCGCGGCAGCCGCGATTTTCCTCGCGGGCTGCCAGGTTTCGCCTGTGAACGCTGAGCCGCCGGAAGCGCCACAATGGCGTCTCGCGATTCATGGCGGGGCTGGCGTTATCACGCGCGGTTCCATGACGCCGGAGCAGGAAGCGCTTTACAAGGCAGGCCTGCAGGAAGCGCTGGAAGCAGGGGCCGAAGTCCTGCGCAATGGCGGCAGCGCACTCGACGCGGCGCAGGCGGCAGTTATCCCGATGGAGAACAACGAGATCTTCAATGCGGGCAAGGGCGCGGTCTTCACCGCTGCCGGTACGCACGAGCTGGATGCCTCCATCATGGAAGGCAGCACGCGCAATGCCGGTGCCGTGGCGGGTGTGACGATTGTGAAGAATCCGATCCTCGCAGCGCGGGCCGTCATGGACAATTCCGAACATGTGATGTTCGCCGGCCCCGGCGCCGATGCGTTTGCTGAAGCGCAGGGGCTGGAAACGGTTCCGAACACTTATTTCGACACCGAGCGGCGCCGCAAATCGCTGGAACGCGTACTGGAGACGATGTCCCGTACTGCGGCCGACAAGCATGGTACGGTTGGCGCCGTTGCCATCGACGCGGATGGCAACATTGCTGCTGCGACGACAACCGGCGGCATGACGGCCAAAACTGCCGGACGTGTCGGCGACTCGCCGCTGATCGGCGCCGCGACTTATGCCGAGAATGGTGTCTGCGGCGTCTCCGCGACAGGGCATGGCGAATATTTCATCCGTGTCGGTGTCGCCAAGACGATCTGCGACCGGGTGAAGCTGGCCGGAGAAAGTGTCGGCGAGGCAGCGCAGGTCGCGCTGGATGAGGTAGCTGCCCTCGGAGGAGATGGCGGTGTCGTGCTGGTGGATGGCCAGGGTGATGTCGATTTCGTCTTCAACAGCGAAGGCATGTATCGCGGATGGATCGACGCTGACGAATCCTGGGTTGCGATCTATGGCGACGAAGCAGACGAGTAAGTGCAGTTCCGGAGGTCTTCCATGGCATCTGACACTTCGCAGAGCCTGACAGTTCGCGACGCGGTGGTGGACGACGTCGCCGCGCTGACGGCGCTTGCGCGCAAGACGTTCACGGACAAGTTTGGCCATCTCTATAATCCGGGCGACCTGGCCGCGTTTCTGGAAGAATCGCACAATCCGGATCTCTACCGGGACTGGATCGCTGATCCGGATGTGCTGGTCCGGGTCTGCGAAACCGACGATGGGGTGATGAAGGCCTACCTGCTTTGCAGTCCGCTCAGCCTGCCGGCGCCGGAGCCTCAGCCAGGCGCCCTGGAGCTCAAGCGGGTCTATGTCGATAACTCGTTGCAGGGCCGGGGCATCGGTTCAGGCTTCATCGATGAAGCGCTTGCCTGGGCGCGCAGCCGGAACGCACCGGAAATGTATCTCAGCGTCTATTCTGACAATCTCGATGCCCAGCGTCTCTATGCCCGTCTCGGCTGGGAGAAGGTGGCGGAATTCCTGTTCCCGGTGGGTGAGCACCGCGATCTTGAATTCCTTCTGCGGCTGAAACTCTGAGCGCCTTGGCGGGGCAGCCGAACCGGTTTTAAGTGGCGCGTTCAATTTTGCGGGACAATTGCATGACAGAGAAGCCTGAGATCGATCCGGCGATCCTGGAGGCCATGGATGGTCTGCGGGATGAGTTCGCCGACTTTGCCGGGATATACCAGAATGAAATCCGGCCCGCGCTGCAGGCGCGCGAGCATGACCGCGAACAGGCCGTCAGCAAGGCACGAAAGTATCGCTATATCGGTATCGCACTCGGTCTCGCGATCGCTCTGGTCGGATTTATCGGTTTCAAATCCGTGTTTGGTCCTTTCCTGGGCGTGCTGATCGGGTTCGGTCTGGTGACGTGGGGAGGACAGGATCTCAAGCGTTTCAGCAATGAGGCCAAGGAGCTGCTCGTCCAGCCAGTGGTGCGCCAGCTGGGTCTCGCTTTCCAACCCGAGCCGGGCGAGGTCGCGTCAATTTATGAGCACAACAAAGTCGGCATCGTGCCCAGTTGGGACCGCGCGAGTTATGAAGACCGGCTGACGGGGACGCGCGACAATGTCGAGTTTGAACTCTTCGAGGCGCATCTGGAAGAAAAACGCCGGTCGACCGATTCCAAGGGCCGGACCACGACGCGATGGGTCACCGTCTTCAAAGGCCAGTGCCTGCGCTTCCATTTCGACAAGACGTTCTACGGCCGGACGCTGGTCACCCGGGACGCGGGCTTCTTCAACAGGTTCGGCGGCGGCAAGGGCATGCAGCGCGCGTCGCTGGAGGACCCGGAATTCGAAAAGATCTTTGAGGTCTACACGACAGATCAGGTGGAATCCCGCTATCTGCTGACACCAGACCTGATGCAGGAGCTGGTGAACCTCGAAAAGGCATTCCATGGCGGGAAACTGAAATGCTGCTTCTATGGCGGAGAACTCTACATCACGCTGCAGGGCGGCAATCTGTTTGAGCCAGGCAGCATGTTTACGCCACTGGACAGTCCGAACCGGTTGCGGGAGCTGCTGGAGGACTTTGCGGCGGTGTTCCACATCATCGATGTCACCAACAAGAACCGCCGCCGCAGAGATGAACAGCGATCGCCAGAGGCATGATCGCGCCAGCAATCTGGGCAATTTCAGGGCAGTAACGTTCAGTAAGGCTTCAGATGACAAAGGTCATGGTGCAGGCAATTGGTGAGAGAGGACTTTCCATGAACCGACTGATGATTGCTGTCATTTTTGCTCTTGCTGCGCCCGTTGCTGCGGCGGATGCGGCGTCATCGGCCAAGGAACTTGCCCGGTGCCAGGCGATGTCGGCCACGTTCAAGCCGAAGCAGGAAGAAATCGCGAAGCTGAAAGACGCGCGCGACGCACAGGCAGAAGTCGTGGAGACGAAAGGTGAAGCCTGGGACGACGTGGAAGTCATGCGCAATGCATCGAAGAAACATGCGAAGACCGCTGATGCAGCAAAAGCAGACTATGAAGCGGCGAAAGCGGACCTGCTGCGCATGGAGCTTGGACTTCAGGAAGCGGTGAAGGCCCTGAACGCCGACTTCGAAGCCTACAATCAGACCTGCGCGACCGAAGGCTGATCGTCCGTCTCTGTGAAAAGTTTGCGTGGCACGGGAAATCTGACTTGCTGACAGGGGAATGCCCATTGGACAGGATGGGTTTCGTGCTTAATCCTGTCAGCAGTTCAAAACCAGAATTGCCAAAAGCAAAACATGCCCCGTAGACAAGCTGGCGCCCGGCCAGCGACAATCATAGATGTGGCCCGGGAGGCGGGTGTCTCCTTCAAGACGGTCAGCCGCGTGCTGAACGGCGAAAGCAATGTGCGCGACCAGACCCGGGAACGCGTCATGAGCGCGGTGAAGACGCTGGACTACCACACCAATCACAATGCCCGGAATCTTCGCACGCGGCAAAGCCGGATCATCTGTCTGCTCCATGCAAACCCCTCCCGAAACTATATCGGGGATGTGCATCTGGGCGCGCTCCAGCGGTGTCAGTCGGAGGGCTACAGCCTGATTACCGAGGATTGTTCTGCGCCCTCTGGTGGGGTTCTGGCCTTGCAGTCCGGAAACAGGTTGGCGGGTGCGATCCTGACGCCGCCGCTTTCCGACAACCCGGACCTGATCCAACAATTGCGAGATCACGGCGTGCCTTTCGTCCGGATCGCGCCATCTGCGTCGGTTGAACCTGGCCGCGATGTGGCAATCGACGACCGGGCTGCGGCCTGTGATATGACGCAATATCTGATCGGTCTTGGTCACCGCCGGATCGGCTTCATTCGCGGGGCACCGGCGCACGACCAGACAGGGCTTCGCTTCGAAGGCTATAAGGATGCGCTGGAGGAAGCTGGGATTCCTTTCGATCCGGATCTGGTGACGGAAGGGGATTTCACGTTCGATTCCGGCACCGCAGCAGCGGATCGGTTGCTGGATCTGCCGGAGCAGCCAACAGCGATCTTTGCGTCCAATGACGACATGGCCGCCGGAGTGATCGCGGCCGGTTACCGCCGGCGGATTGAGATCCCTCGAGATCTTTCGGTTGCGGGGTTTGACGATACGCCGCTGGCCTCGACGATCAGTCCCTCCCTGACCACGATTTACCAGCCAAGCCGGGAGCAGGCCTTCGAGGCTGTCGGTCTTCTCTTGGAAGAGATCGCAGCGCCTAGTGAGATACCACAACGCCAATTGCTGGATTATCGAATGGTACCGCGGGCATCGACGGCGCCGCCTCGTAAGTGAGTGACGCAATTTCTGTTTCCAGCCTTCCGGCCCTGTTGTAAGTCGCCTGCATGACCAGTATCCGCCCCCTTCCGCATATCGAAAAGACCAGGCCTTATGTGCCCGGCGGCAAGCTGCACGGGACGAAAGACCGTGTCGTCATGCTGGCGTCGAACGAGAATCCATTCGGCCCTAGCCCGAAGGCAATCGAAGCGATGCAGGACGTCGCCCGCCAGGTTCATGTCTATCCGGATCCCGATTACGGCGCGCTTCGCCAGGCGATTGCCGACGCCAAGGGTATCAAGGATGTCTCCCGCGTCGCGGTGTCAGCCGGATCGGATGAGATCATCCACCTGTTGACGCAGGCCTATGCTGGCCCCGGCGACGAAATTCTGTTCACGGAACATGCCTTCTCCATGTATCAGGTCTCCGCGCTGGGTCACGGTGCGACGCCAGTCACGGTTCCGGAGACAGACTTCACGGCAGGCTTCAATGCGCTTCTGGGCGGCGTGACCGAGCGGACGCGCATCCTGTTCCTGGCCAATCCGAACAATCCGACTGGCACGATGATGCAGGTCGAGGAACTGGCGTGTCTTCAGGACGCGCTGCCGCCGCATGTCTTGTTCGTAATCGATGGCGCTTATGCCGAATATGTCGGTGAGGAATACGAAGCCGAGATCCGTGACCTGGTCGACCGGCGCAGCAATACGGTGATGATCCGGACCTTCTCCAAGATCTATGGCCTGGCTGCATTGCGTCTTGGCTGGGGATATTTCCCGGCGGAGATTGCCGAGACGTTCCAGAGGATCCGTCCGCCGTTCAATATCAACGCGTTCGCCGTGGCTGCGGGGATTGCCAGTATCGGCGATTTCGAATTCATCGAGAAAAGCCGCCAGCACAATTCCGAATGGCGTGCGATCTGTATCGAGCGGCTGAATGCAATGGGCCTGCCGACGCCCGAAGCGTGCGCCAACTTCGTCATTCCGGATTTCGGATCTGGAGAACGGGCGGCGGCCGCAAATGAATTCCTGAAGCAGAACAATGTTCTGGTCAGGGCTGTTGGCGGTTATGGCATGCCAAGCCGGCTTCGGATCTCGATCGGGTCTGCGGAGGACAATGAGACCGTGCTCGGCTTGCTCGAAAACTTCACCGCGTCACGCTGATATTGTCGATCAGGCGCGTGCGGCCCATCCAGGCAGCGCCGAGCAACCGGGCGACAGATCCAGCGGGCAGGGGCGTATCCGGCAGATCCTGCAGTGTGTCCGGTTCGACCAGCGACACGTAGTCGATTTTGCCAAAACCAGACCGGGCCAGCAGATCCCGCGCCTCGTTGAGTGCGACCGAAGCCGATTCGCCCGTTGCCAGCCTGACGGATGCCCGGTGAAGCGCCGCCTGCATGGCGCCAGCGTTCCGGCGTTCCTCGGGTTTCAGGTAAAGATTCCGGGATGACTGGGCGAGGCCATCGGCATCCCGCGCGGTCGAAGCCCCAATGATTTCAATGGGAAAGCCGAGGTCCCGCACCATGCGGCGGATGATTTGCAGCTGCTGGTAATCCTTTTCGCCGAACACGGCGACGTCCGGCTGCACGTGAAGAAACAGGCGCGCGACGACCGTGGAGACGCCGTAGAAGAAATGCGGCCTGTAGATTCCATCCAGCAGGTCGGACATCTCCTCAACCCGTACATTCGTGACGGAGCCTTCGGGATACATCTCTTCCACGGTTGGCAGGTAGGCAAGATCGCAGCCCACCGAAGCGAGCTTTGCCAGGTCGGCGTTTTCGTCCCTCGGATAGGTGTCGAAGTCCTCGCCCGGAGCAAACTGAGTCGGGTTCACGAAAATGCTCGCGACGATTCGCGTGGCTTTTTCCCTCGCTTTTTCAATGAGTGACAAATGTCCGCCGTGCAGTGCGCCCATTGTGGGGACAAAACCCACCCGCTCACCAGCCTGCTTCCAGGCCGTAACCTGTTGCAGTAGCTCGCGTCTCGCACGGACAGTGGGGGTAAGGTGACCTGTCTTCGAATTCACTTTCAATTCGTCCCGGCTCCGGATTGTGTAAACGCGTTGTTAACCTGTTCGGAGGAATTTTAAAGCCATGACACAGCGCATCCTTTCTTCCCTGAAATCCTTCGTGCTGACGGCGGCGTTCCGCATGTCCGCCAGCGAGTCGCGTCTTCCCGACGAGGGCGCTCCGGAGCCGCGTACGCGGCACTTCAACCCGGAGATGGACATCGACGAATGGATGTTCGACCGCGACGGAAACCCCGTCACGGAGTCGGCAACGCTGTATGCCCGCGAAACGGCTCGTGTCTCCGGCGCCCTGTCCGGCCTGCGCTCCCTGCTGACGCAGATCGCCATGCACGCCCCGCAAACCGAGGAGCTTCCTGCAGAAGCGGCCTTCGGCCCGATCATGTCCGACGACCTTCTGTTCGACGGCGAGCCGATGCCTGCGCAGTTCGGAATCCTGGCAGACGATGATGATCTGTTCGACGAGATGCCCACACGCCGTACGGCTTGGAGCGACTCGCAAGACATGCCACGTGTCGCCTGAGCCCTTTCGCTGATTTAACCTGACTGACTGAACCTGGAGCTTTCTGACATGCCTGATGGATTCGCGCCTACCGCACTCGTGGGTGGCCCGGACCTGTCGGTCCCCCAGAAGGATGCCCGCGTCATTGTCGTAGGCAACGAGAAGGGCGGGGCCGGCAAGTCGACGGTCTCGATGCACCTTTGTGTATCCCTGATGCGGATGGGCAAGGCCGTCGGCGTGATCGACCTTGATGTGCGCCAACGGTCGCTAACCCGTTATCTCGAAAACCGCCTGCGCTGGATGCAGTCTACCGGCTCGCGTCTCCCGATGCCGGAAATCGTGCGCGTGGATGCGTCGACAGAGCGGGACCTCGACCGGGCCGAAGCGGAAGAAACGCACCGGCTGGTCTCCAGTCTCCAGCGCCTGAAGAAGACCTGCGATTTCATCATCATCGACTCGCCCGGCGGTGACACCTTCCTGTCCCGGTCGGCGCACATGCACGCCGATACGCTGATAACGCCGCTGAACGACAGTTTCGTGGACTTCGACCTTCTGGGTGATGTGAACCCGCAGACGCTGGAAGTGATCCGGCCGAGCTTCTATTCCGAAATGGTCTGGTCCTGCCGGAAGAAGAAAGCTCAGACGTCGCGCCGACCGATCGACTGGATCGTGATGCGTAACCGCATGTCGCCACTCGCCGCGCGGAACAAGGAACGCGTCGGCGAAGCGCTCGATAATCTTTCCAAACGGATCGGCTTCCGCCTCGCGCCGGGCCTCTCCGAGCGTGTCATCTACCGCGAGCTGTTCCCGGCCGGCCTGACCCTGCTGGACCTGACGGAAAAAGGCTCCAATGTCTCCTTCACGATGAGCCACGTTGCGGCCCGTCAGGAGATGCGCGACCTGATCATCATCCTGCAGCTGCCGGAACTGACCGGCGCGGAAATCACTTTCTGATCCAGCGCCCAACTGACGCGAGGTGAGGCCAGCCGGGTGCTGGCCTTCTTTGTTTTTCGGCGTCACTCTGTCTCCCAAAAGATAACGGGAGGACGGCACATGGTTTTCAACAATACCGATTGGGTCTGGCAGGTTCGGGAAGATGTCCTTGAGCCGGAACGTGAGATCGTCGATCCGCACCACCATCTCTGGCCAAGCAAGGATATGGGCTACCAGGTGCCGGATCTTCTGGCTGATCTGACCAGTGGCCATAATGTGGTTCAGACCGTCTTCATGGAATGCGGCGCGGCCTATCGAAAGGATGGGCCGGATTATCTGAAACCGATTGGTGAGACCGTCTTTGTGACTGACTCTGCGGCCGAGATGAAAGCGAAGGGCGGGCCTTACATTGCCGCGCTCGTGGCGCATGCTGATCTGCGTTTGCCACTGGAGCAGCTGGATGAAGTCCTGGACGGCCATGTCGAGGCTTCGAAAGGCCTGTTCCGCGGTATTCGCCATGCGGGCTCGCGTGATGCGAGCGGGGCGACGCTCCGGATTCCCGGTCATGCACCGCCGCGCCTTTATGCCCAGGCGGATTTCCGGCGTGGTGTGCAGCATCTGGGGGAGCGCGGTTTCACCTATGACACCTGGCACTACCACCACCAGAACCGGGACTATCTGGATCTTGCCAAGGCCTGCCCCGACACGACGATGATCCTCGACCATTTCGGCACGCCGATTGGCGTGGGGCCTTTTGAAGGCAAGCGGGACGAAATCTTTGAGACCTGGAAAGACGATATGGCGGCAATTGCCGAATGCCCGAACGTCCATGCCAAAATCGGTGGCCTCGCCATGCCGGACAATGGCTTCGGCTGGGACAAGCGCGACATTCCTCCGACCTCGGATGAGGTCGTGGTGCAGCATGAGCGCTGGTACGATCACATGATCAAATGTTTCGGTCCGGAGCGCTGCATGTTCGAGAGCAACTTCCCGGTCGACCGCTGGTCGCTGAACTATGTTGTCTACTGGAACGCCATGAAGAAGATCGCGGCGAAATATCCGGAGGAGGCGAAGGCGGCGATGTTCGCAGGCACGGCCCGTAAGGTCTATTCAGTCGAGGCGTAGGCTCCGCCCAGCACGTTTGCCCGGCATGGCGGCTGCCATCCGGTGTGGGAAACTGAATTCGGAAGAGGACTCGGCCAGGGCGGACCACGCACGCGCAACCAATGATCATGCCGGACTAAGCCATGACTATGGATGACCAAGCCGGACTTATCCGGATCATGACGGACTATGCCGGAACAAGCGCACACGCAGGTGGGCCCATCGCTGCGAAGGGCAGGATGTTCCCATGCCGCAAGGCGCGGGGCTTCATATGTGTAGAGAGTATCGGGCGGCGGGGCATCGAACACATAGGTAAGCTCGATATTGCCAAAACAATCGACCGGCATCAGCGCATCCCGCCCGGTGCGCATGTGCCAGCGGGCAA
>NZ_AWFE01000062.1:0-74149 GCF_003263315.1 Hyphomonas sp. GM-8P | reverse complement strand
CGGGGCGCCGGTGATCCTGCCGTCAGGGGCCGAGCGGACGGGGCTGGCGGCGCTGCCGGTGCGGGCGCTGCGGCTGTCAGGACCCGTGCTGACCCTGCTGCGCCGCTTTGGCCTGACGCGGATCGGGCAGCTCTATAGCATTGATCGCAAAGCACTTTCCCGGCGCTTCCAGTCCCGCGAAGCGGTGGAGGCGGTGATGCTGCGGCTGGATCAGGCGCTGGGTGCGCGGGCCGAGCCGTTTGCCCCGCTGCGGGCGCCGCCGGACTATGCCGCCCGCCTGCCCTGCCCGGAACCGCTGAGCGACAGCGCCGGGATCAGCGAGGGCCTGAGCCGCCTGACGGAGGAGCTGTGCGCGAAGCTGTCGGCCCATGGACTCGGCGCGCAAGGCTTTGTTTTTTATGCACTTCGTTCCGATGGCGAGACGCGCAGCCTGACCGTCAACATGGCGCGGCCGGTGCGCAAACCGGCCCATGTGCTGCGCCTTTTCCGGGAGCGGCTGGACCGGATTGACCCCGGTTTCGGCATCGACCTCCTGCTGCTGGAAGCCCTCAGAACCGCCCCCATGGAGGCCGGAAGCCAGCCATTATCCGCTGATCTTGCCATGACTATAACGGACTTAGGCATGCTTTCCGCGCTCGCAGACCGGATCCAGGCACGACTAGGCGAGGCCCGTGTCATGATCATCCAGCCGGAGGCCCGCCACCCACCGGACATGGCCGAGCGTCGCGTGCCCTTCACCGGCCAGCTGACCGAGGACACCCCGCCTCCGCCCGACACGCTGCCTGGCCTGCGCCCCATCCGTATGCTGGACCGGCCCGAGCCGATCGATGCCGTCGCCGAAGTACCGGACGGGCCGCCGCTGCGCTTCGTCTGGCGCCGGGTGGTGCGCCGCGTGGTGAAGGCCGACGGGCCCGAGCGGATCGCGCCGGAATGGTGGACCCACCTGCCGACGCCCGGCAGCGGGGTCCAGGCCATGCCCCGCGCGCGGGACTATTACCGCGTCGAGGACGAGCACGGGCATCGCTACTGGATCTTCCGCGAAGGCCTCTACGATGACAGGCGCGGCAGCCACCCGGACTGGTTCATGCAGGGGCTGCTGGCATGAGCGGGTACGCAGAGCTCGCCGTGACGACGAACTTCTCCTTCCTGCGGGGAGCGAGCCATGGCGCCGAACTGGTGCAGCGGGCCGCCGAGCTGGGCCTGTCGGCCATCGGGGTCGCGGACCGCAACACGCTGGCCGGGGTCGTGCGGGCGCATACCGCCGCGAAGGAGGCCGGGCTGAAGCTGCTGGTCGGGGCACGGTTGGTGCCGCTGGAGGGACCGGAGATCCTGGCCTACCCGATGGACCGGACGGCCTATGGCCGCCTGTCGCGCCTCCTGTCAGACGGCAAGATGAAACCGGACGTACCGAAGGGCGAGTGCCATCTGACGCTGGAGACCATCCTTGCCGCCAGCGAGGGACAGGTGCTGATCGTCATGCCACCTGCTGTTCCGCCTGCGGAATTTTCCGATACGCTGCGCGAAATCGCCGCCGCCGCGCCGGGCCGCACTTACCTTGCCGCGCGCTACACCTATTCCGGCCGCAACCGCGAGCGTATCGCCCGGCTGGCGGAGCTCGCCGCCAGTGCCGGCGTGCCGCTGGTCGCCACAAATGACGTGCTCTACCACGCGCCGGACCGCCGCCCGCTGCAGGACGTGCTGACCTGTATCCGCGAACACTGCACCATCGACACCGCAGGCTACCGGCTGGAAGCGAACGCGGAACGGCATCTGAAGAGCCCCGCCGAAATGGCCCGCCTGTTCCAAGGCTTCGAAGCCGCTATCGAACAGACGCAGGCGATCGCGGAACGCTGCAATTTCAGCCTGGACGAACTGGCCTATGAATATCCGGACGAACCCGTTCCCTCCGGCGCAACGCCGCAAAGCCATCTGACAAAGCTGACCTGGGAGGGCGCGGCAAGCCGCTATCCGGATGGCATTCCGGATCAGGTTTCCCGGCAGCTGGAAGAAGAGCTGGCCCTGATCGAGGAGCTTTCCTATGCGCCCTACTTCCTGACCGTGCACGACATCGTCGCTTGGGCACGCAGCAAGGATATCCTGTGCCAGGGGCGCGGCTCTGCGGCGAACTCCGCCGTCTGCTACTGCCTCGGCATTACCAGCGTGGACCCGACGCTGACCAAGCTGCTGTTCGCACGCTTCCTGTCGCGGGAGCGGCGGGAGCCGCCGGATATCGATGTCGACTTCGAGCATGAGCGCCGCGAGGAAGTGATCCAGTATGTCTACGGACGGTATGGCCGCCACCGCGCCGCCCTGACGGCAACGGTGATTTCCTACCGCTCCCGCTCCGCTGTGCGCGAGGTCTGCAAGGTGCTCGGCCTCAGCGAGGATATTTCCAGCGCGCTGGCCAATGGCGTCTGGGGTAGCTGGAACGATGCCATGCCGGACAAGCGCATCGTCGAGGCGGGGCTCAGCCCGCGCAGCCCGCTGATCCGCCGCGCCGTCCTCCTGACCCGGCAGCTGATCGGTTTCCCGCGCCACCTGTCCCAGCATGTCGGCGGTTTCGTGCTGACGCAGGGCCCCCTCACCGAGACCGTGCCCATCGGCAATGCGGCCATGGATAAGCGAACCTTCATCGAATGGGACAAGGACGACATCAACGCGCTCGGCATCATGAAAGTGGATGTGCTCGCGCTGGGCATGTTGACCTGTATCCGCAAGGCCTTTGACATGCTGGAGAGCCACAAGGGCATCCACCATACGCTGGCCAGCATTCCACCCGACGATCAGCCGACCTATGACATGCTGTGCCGGGCCGACAGTATCGGCGTGTTCCAGGTGGAGAGCCGCGCGCAGATGGCGATGCTGCCGCGCCTGCGCCCGCGCGTCTTCTATGATCTCGTGATCGAGGTGGCCATCGTGCGGCCCGGCCCGATCCAGGGCAACATGGTGCACCCATATCTGCGCCGCCGGAACGGAACGGAACCCGTGCGCTTCCCGAGCCCCGCCCCGGAACACGGCCCGCCGGACGAACTGGAGCAGATCCTGGCGCGCACCAAGGGCGTGCCCCTGTTTCAGGAACAGGCCATGCAGATCGCCATCGATGCAGCAAAGTTCACGCCCGATGAAGCGAACGGCCTGCGCCGGGCGATGGCGACCTTCCGCCACCTCGGCACGATCCACAATTACGAGGAGATGCTGGTCTCGCGCCTGATCGATCGGGGCTATGACCCGGCCTTTGCCCGGTCCTGCTATGAGCAGATCAAGGGCTTTGGCGAATACGGCTTCCCGGAAAGCCACGCGGCCTCCTTCGCGCTGCTCGTCTATGTATCGTCCTGGTTGAAATGTCACCATCCGGACATTTTCTGCGCCGCCATCCTGAACAGCCAGCCCATGGGCTTCTACGCCCCGGCCCAGCTGGCGCGGGATGCGCAGGAGCATGGCGTCGAGATCCGCCCGGTGGATGTGAACCATTCCGACTGGGACAATACGCTGGAGCCGGTGGAGCATGCCTCCGGCCTGTTCGCCGTGCGCCTCGGCTTCCGGCAGGTGGACGGATTGCGGCAGGCCGACATGGAGCAGCTGATGCTGCACCGGGGCGCAGGCTATGCCAGCCCGGACGCACTGACACGCCGGGCCCGGCTGACGCGCGCCGTGCTGGAACGGCTGGCGGCGGCGGATGCCTTCCGTTCCATGGGCCTGTCGCGGCGCGATGCCCTCTGGAAGATCCGCGGCGACGCGCCGGGCCATGCCCTGCCCCTGTTTGCGGCGGCCGACCTCGCCGAACAGGGCGCGGAGGCGGACGTGGAGCTGCCACAGGTTCCGCCATCGGAGCATGTGCTGCAGGATTACCAGACGAATCGCATGTCGCTGAAGGGCCATCCGATGCACTTCCTGCGGAATGCGCATACGCGGCGGGGCATTGTCTCCACCGCCGAGGCAACCGGGCGGCGGAACGGCCAGCGGGTGGAGACGTCCGGCCTCGTTCTGGTGCGCCAGCGGCCCGGATCTGCCAGCGGGGTCGTCTTCGTCACGCTGGAGGATGAAACCGGGATTGCGAACCTGGTCGTCTGGCCGCGCGTGCTGGAACGGTTCCGTCCGGTCGTGATGCGTGCGCGGATTCTGCATGTGGTCGGCCGGGTCCAGTCTGCCGACAATGTCACCCATATCGTGGCCGAGCGGCTGATCGACTGTACGGAGGACCTGTCCCTGCTTTCGGAAGATGTGCTGCGTGATCCGCTGAACGGGGTGCTGGCGCGGCCGGACGAGGTCCGCCGGCCTGTGGCGCCGCGCAAGGGCCCCGCCAGGCGCCCCTCTGGCGGGCGCCATCCGCGCAATGTCCGCGTCATCCCGCCGAGCCGGGATTTCCATTAAGCGGGCGACCTGCGGCCCGAAATATATTGACAGTCCTTATGTCAATTATTTAGGCTTCCCGAAACACATCAATCGGAGGCAATGCCCATGGATGTCCGGAACGAAGTTTTCCCATCCGACCCCGCCCGCATGACACAGATGCTGGAGAAAGGCCCTGACGGCCCGATATTCATGGTCAACCTACTGAAATTCAAGGAAAAAGCCGAGTATGACGATGGCCGCGAGACGGACCTTTCCGGACGCGATGCCTACATGATCTACGGCCGGGCGGTGGCCGATATCCTGCCGAAATTCGGCGGGCGGGCGGTCTTCGCCGCGGATGTCACCTTCCTCGCGCTCGGCGAAGTGGAGGAGCTCTGGGACGAAGTCGCCATCGCCATGTATCCCACCCGCGCGGACATGGTGCGCATGTCCCTGTCGGAGGAATGGCGCGAAGCTGCCGTCCACCGCTCCGCTGGCCTGAAGGGGCAACTGAACATCGAAACTGTCTTACCCGCAGCTCAGCAGGAGTCCCCATGGGCGAAAAACCTGATTCAGGAGCAAAAATGACGTTTCGCGCAGTTTCGTCAGCAGCGGGAAGCTTTCCTCAAGACCCAACCTGTCTATTCTGGACTTCTGATTGTGGGGATAATTGACGGCATTCGGCTTGCTTTCAGCGTCCGATAGCATTGGCAGGGAAATAGACATGGCGACAGACCAGACCACGCAAGACGAAACCCACGTCTCGGATGGCCGCAGGCTCAGGTCTGAACGCAACCGGCAGAAAATCGTGACCGCCATGATGGAACTGGTTCGCGAGGGTGACTACGACCCGAGCGTAGCCAGCATTGCGGAACGGGCCGGCGTTGGCCTCCGGACCGTGTTCCGCCATTTCGACGATGTCGACACGCTCTACCGCGAGATGTCCGGACAGATGGAGGCCCGCATCCTGCCCGAGATCGCCAAGCCTCTGACAACGGAAGCGTGGCAGGATCGCGTCAAGGAGATGATGGGGCGCCGCATCCGCATCTTCGAAGACATCATGCCCGTCCGGATCTGCGCCCGCGTCCGGCGCTTCCGGTCAGAATTCCTGATGGCCAATCACAAGAGGTTTGTGGCGCACGAAACGGCTGCGCTGTCCCTCGCACTTCCCAAGGAAGTGCTGGAAAATGAACCGCTGAAACTCGCCTTTGATGTTGCGCTGAGCTTCGACACCTGGCGGCGCCTGCGTCAGGACCAGGAATTCTCACGGGCCAAGGCCACCGCGACTCTCGAAGCCATGCTGGATGCGCTCATCGCCGCTGCAGAATGAAGCTGACGCACAGTCTCATACTTGCGGCTGTGATGGCCACTGCCTGCAGTGGACCATCTGATCAGAAGACGTCATCCGAGACATGTGGCCTCGCGCCTGGCGCACTGGACACATTCATATCATTCGGACCCGGATCTTTCGACAAGGGAAAGGATCCGGTCTATCCGGAAGAGTCCCCCCCCCTTACTTTGCACATAGATGCATTTGACCTGCTGTCTCATGAAGTAACGAATGCCGAGTTCGCTCGCTTCGTTGAAGCAACCGGTTATGTAACCGACGCGGAACGTAGCGCAGCGGCTGGCGGAGTAGGTGCAGGTTCTGCTGTGTTCCAGTCTGCGGAAGGCTCCATCGGGAAATACCCATGGAAGCTCGTCTCCGGGGCAACCTGGAAGTCACCGGAAGGCCCGGGATCCAGTATAGCCGGGCGTGAACGCCACCCGGTCGTTCATGTATCTCTCGCAGATGCCCACGCCTATGCCGAGTGGGCCGATGGCAGGCTGCCGACAGAGGCCGAATGGGAATATGCAGCATCTCTCGGCCTGCCTGATCCGGCGCGCTCCAACTCCGGTGCATATACCGAAAGCGGTGGGCCAATCGCAAACACCTGGCAGGGCATCTTCCCCATCGCCAATACAGGTGCTGATGGCTTCAAGGGCACCTCGCCGGTCGGGTGTTTCGGTCCGGACAAAGCCGGCATGTTCGACATGATCGGAAACGTGTGGGAGTGGACAGACACGCCCTACGGCCCCGGAACGAACACGATCAAGGGCGGCTCCTATCTGTGCGCAGAGAATTTCTGCCGCCGGTACCGCCCAGCCGCACGCCAGCCGGAGGAGACCGATTTCTCGTCAAATCACATCGGCTTCCGTATCGCCCGGGATGTGCAGCCCTGATCGGTCAGTTTGGCCAGTAGATATATTCATCCCCAGCCTCGAACCGGTCTGCCGCAGTCTTGTCGACCATGATCGGGCTCTCCACGATGTAAGGATAAAGAGGCTCCCGCGCATTCGCCCAATGCGCATCGATCAGGGACTGAAGCTGTGCCACCTTGCCCGGCATGGAATCCGCGAGATTTACCTGCTCCGTAGGGTCATCCGCCAGATTGAACAGCCAGGACTTCTCCTGCCGCCCATTTACTTGCAGCTTCCAGTCGCCAGCGCGTACGACACGGTAGTATCCGCTGGACCAGAAGATCGCATCATCCTGCCGCTCAACGTGCCCGCTCCCTGTCGCTTCTGGCAGAAGGTTTTCGCCATCAATCTCCACACCCGCCGGCAAGACCGCCCCCGCGATTGCGGCCAGGGTTGGCATCAGATCCACATGCGCCACGGGGGTCTCTATCGTGGTATCAGCGGCAATTTTTCCGGGCCAGGAAACAAACATCGGCACTCGAATTCCACCCTCGAACAGGGTGATCTTCCACCCTCTGTATGGGGCATTCACCTCCGGCAAGCCGATATACCCCGCGCCGCCATTGTCTGACGTAAAGACGATGACTGTATTGTCCGCGAGCCCCTCTTCCTCCAGCTTATCCATGATGCGGCCGACACTCCGGTCGAGCGCACGCACCATCGCCGCATAGACTCTCAAGCGCTCCGGCTGGATGTCTCCCACGGCATCATAGTCTTCCTGAGTGGCCTGCAGCGGTGTGTGCACACCCCAATGAGCCAGATAGAGGAAAAACGGGCGGTTACGGTTTGCCTCAATCACCTTGCTGGCCTCGTCGGTCCAGTAATCGGTCAGATATCCACCCGGTTCGAACCATTCACTGTTATTGAACGATGCCGCGTACTGCATGCGTGCCCAGAGGAATTGGTCAATGGGATCGAAGTCAAGCTTGGCGTTGACCACATCCGGATCATCGCCCGGAAGATAAAGGCCACTCGCCATCAGTAAGCTTTCATCAAATCCTTGCGCGGTTGGGCGCGACTCCTCACTGCGCCCCAGGTGCCATTTGCCGATATGGACCGTGTGATACCCAGCCTGTTTCAACAGCTCAGCAACAGTCACCTCTTCGCCCGGCAAGCCCTGCTCTTCAAACGGCACACTGCCCTCATCCGCCTGCTTGTTCCAGAGGATCGGAGGAAGACCGTTGTCCATGTCGTTTCCAATCCTGGAAACGATACCTCCCATGCCGGCCGGCGTTGGCGTAAACTCAAAACCTGTACGGGTCGGATAGCGCCCGGTCATCAGCATCGCACGAGAAGGCGCGCAGGTTCCTGTGCCAGCATAAGCTTGCTGGAATATCGCGCCTCGCGCAGCAAGTCGGTCGATGTTCGGGGTGGGAACAAGCCCGCCTGCCACGCCGCCGCCGAACGTCGAGATGTCGTTGATGCCCAGATCATCCGCCACGATGAAAACGATGTTCGGTGGGCCTTCCAATTTGTCGGCCTGCCGACCTTCTGGCCCCTGATCCCAGGCAATCTCCTGTTTAGGCGCCACGTCCACTCGGCCGGTATGTGAAACCAGAAACAGGATCACGGTTTTTTTGTTGAACCAGGCAAGTCCGGCAATAGCGACCAGAAGCGTGGCAATTGCGATGAGAATTTTTTTCAGCATGTTTGCCTGCGCCTAACTGAGCAATTCTTCACAGCCCGTACCGGACAGAATCTGCTTGACTTCACCCTGAACGGCTGCGGGAAGCGCAGTGGCTTCTTCACGTAGATGCTTCAGGCATTTGGCTTGATACGGGAATGTCGGCTGTTTCCAGACCTGACCATCTATTTCCGTTTCAAACTCGGACTTCCCGGCGATGACAGCCGCGGCATTGGCCTTGAGGAACGGGAGGTAGACCCGGCCTATTTCGCGAAGCAACGGCTTAAGCCGATCTTCCGCCTTCTCACGGGTAAACCAGTCACCGTCTTCTGGCTCTATACCGGACAAGTCTTCCACCCGGTCCAGCCAGGCCCTGACCCGAGCTGAACGCGCGCTTGTCAAAGCTGCAGAGGTCGGCTCCACGATGGCGAGCTGCGTGAGCTGTCCATAAATTGCGAAATCTGCTGAAGAGGGCCGTGCGCCGAGCACGTAGCCCGCGCCTTGCAACAAGGCATCCAGAAGGTCGATGAAGCGGAGATAGCTGGATTCAATGGTCGACGCGGTGACGTCATTCGAGCCGACAACATAAAGCCGCTCAGTCTGCCGTTTACTGAACATGTCCGCCATTTTCTGCGCATCCGGCGCGGCAAGCGTCGGCAGGGACCAGTAGACGAGCAAAGGCGCAGCATTGTCGCGGTCTGCTTCGAAATACCAGCGATAGTGGAACATGGCCTTGGTCAGCCATTCATCCGCATAATCTTCGATCAACTCATTCAGGAAAGCGAGTGCCGGATTTTCCGGAATGACACTCCGGCCGGCATAGTCCCGTTCCAACCGGCGGGTGATGGGTGTGGAATCGACAACGGCCTCAACATCACCGCTTCCATCAGGAAAATAGAAAGTCGGCAACAGCTTCACCTTCGGTTGCGGAAGGCCCGGCGGAGGATTCTGGTGCCCGCCCCAGAGAACCGCGTAGGGAATCCGGCGATACCGCAACAAAGCCAGCATCTTGCGTGTATACGGCGAACCGGGCGCGCCCATCAGCTTCAGGCGATCGTCAGGTATGACGTCCATGTTTCCTCCCTGCCCGCGTGCCGGGTCTTTTCACTTATTTATTGGCACTCTTCCTGTCATTTATTTCCGGGTCAATAGAAGATCGCCGGGTCAACGCCGGATGAGGCGCCGGACGAAGTAGACTAGGAAGCCGGCAATCGTGATGACGCCGATGAGCAGAACCAGCAGTTGTGGCCAGTAGGCCTTGAACTGACGCGCCATTGTATTGCGCGTGATCTCTCTCAAAGAGCTATAGCCTTCCGGCACTTCCAGAACGCCGACACGCTTGCTGTAAGCCTGATACTCATCCAGCATGTCCGCGAAGACATCCGGCTCGTCCTCGCTCAGATCCTTTGTCTCTCCCGGATCCTGTTCGATGTCGTACAGGCGCCACTGGCCGTCGCCATGTGGCTTCTGATTGCGGGTGATCTTCCAGCGGCCCTTCAGGATGGCGGAATTGCCAGATACTTCCATTCCGATCACATCGTCCGGCTGGTAAACCGTTGCTTGTGCACCGGACAGTATCGGCCCCAGGCTGCGCCCGGTCATCATGTTATCCGGTGCTTCAATCCTCGCGTATTTCAGCAAGGTTGGCGCGATATCCGTCACAACCGTCCGGGCATCGACGGTCTCTCCTTCCGGCACGCCGGGCCCCGCCATGACCAGCGGCACGCGAAGGCCGCCCTCCGATCCAAGAAATTTGAACATGTTATTGGGGGACGCCGCCGCGATCGCCCATTCCGGACCGATAAAGCCCCAGCTTCCCTGCTCCCCGATGCCATCGATGCCGATGTGATAGCCATGCATCTTCATCCAGATCGACAAGCGGATGTCTTCATCGCCGCGCGATGGTTCCGGTCCATTGTCGGACGTCACGACGAAGACTGTATTTTCATACTGACCGGTCTGCTCAAGGTGCTCCATGAGCCGGCCAATCTCGATGTCCATGGCCTCCATCATGGCGGCGTTCACCTGCATTCGGGCCGCATAGAGGGCCTGTTCGTCCGGGGAGAGATCGTTCCATGCGCGCATCTCTTCCGGCATATCGGCGAGCGGCGCACTCTCAGGAATCAAGCCGATCTCTTTCGCCTTCTGCCAACGCGCGATCCGCAGCGCATTCCACCCCTGGTCATAGATACCATCATATCCTGCGGTCAGTTGCGGAGGCGCCTGGACTGGAATGTGGATTGCCTGGAATGCCACATAGGCAAAGAATGGCTGATCCTGATCGCCCTCATCGAGGTAATCGATCATGTGATCGACGATCATGGTGGACGAGTAGAAAGAGTCCGGCAGCTCCGCAGGCGCTCCATCCTCATACCAGGGCGCCTTTTGATAATACGGCATGTAAGGCTTAGGCGACCAGTTATCGGCACCGGATGCATCCAGTGCCAGAGACCGGTCAAATCCATGTGCGTTGGGCAGGTCACCCGCGCCGCTGCCGAGATGCCATTTACCGGACATCAGCGTCCGGTATCCGGCCGTCTTCAGCCTGTCTGCGAGAGTCAGGACGCCCGGTTCAAGATGCATCGTGTAGCCGGGCTGACCGACATGTTCCTTCGGCAGCACTTCGGGAATCGTTGCGATGCCGGTCATGTGATTGTCCATGCCGGTCAGGAGCATGGCCCGCGAGGGCGAACAGAGCGGAGATGAATAATGCCGCCGGAACATGGCGCCGCGCGCGGCGAGCGCGTCGATGTTCGGTGTACGCGCCTCTCCGCCATAGATGCCGAAGTCCATCAACGCCGCATCATCGACCAGGATGAGGACGATATTGGGCCGCGTATCTTCCAATTGGGCCTCGGCGGCCAGGCCTGTACCGAAGAAAGCGATGGCTGCGGTGATCCCCCCACCCAGCCATACGAAACTTTTCCGAACGATACCGCTCGCTTTCCAATCCGGCATGTCTACCCCTGACTCATATAATGACACTCGAAATGTCATCTGTTTGATCTTTTGTCAAAGTCGGGGCTGAACACCGCTGAGAAAATATCGGTGTAAATTCTGAAATTCAGGATACGCTGAGGTCAGACAGCCGGGTCGCTGGAGTGCGTCCACTTCGGCGGCTTCGCAGTTTCGCGTCCCAGGCTTGCGCCAGGTGCAAGGCGTTCTGGACCGTGCCGGTGGTAACGGGCGCCTTTCAAAAACAGCTTGAACGCTTCCCAATGGATTCCTGCGATGACGCCCAGCGTCATGAACGGAAATTTTGCCAATAATCCAAGCGTGGTTCTTGTCGTGACTGGCTTTGCCTTCCCGGCGAGATGCGCGGACATCCGATCCATTCCGCTGTCACGATAGGATATCGAGAGCGCGACTTTGTCGGATGGTGGCCGGACAGTAAATTCGTAGCGGCCGCGCTGATCGAAGAAGGGAGAGACATAGAAGGCCTTGTCGCACTCATGCCGGCAAAGCCCGTCACTCAGGTCTGCCGCACAAAGATAAAAATGCCGCTCACCGAAGGTGTTGCCGACTTCATAGAGCACATGATGTACCTCCCCTGCCTGATCGTAGAGAAAATAGACCGAGACGGGATTGAACACATAGCCGAACATCCGCGGTAGAGTCAGGAGTTCAATTCTGGACACATCTTCCTGGACACCCTGGAGGGCGACGAATGTACGAACCCAGGTCCCCAAGTCCTCAGTATCGCCATCTCCATGATCCCGCGGGTCGAAACTTATCAGGCCGCGCTTGCCAATATTGAAGAAGCGCGCCAGACGTCCCGCTTCCTCCAGCCGGTCCAGATCAAGCAGGAGATAGGCAATCCGGTAGCGCAAAACATGCGAGACCTCACCGAACCGCCTGTGACTCACCTGCCCCGTATAGTATTGCGCCGGTTGTTTCACGCAGGCACCCTTCCGGCGTCCGCACGCGAAAGGCGCTCTTGCCGGTAATCGAAAGCCCAGGGCCGTTTCCAGTCGCTCAGCAGTTCAGCGACCGCCAGGCCGGACTGGATTCCATCCTCATGGAAACCGTACCCTTGCCACGCCCCGCAATACCATGTGCCGCGGCGGCCCTGGATGGACCAGATTTCCCGCTGCGCATCCATGGCAGGACCATCGAAGACAGGATGGTTGTAAACGAACTCCCGCTCTACCTTCTCTGGGGCAGGCTCCTGTTCCGGATTTAGCGTGACAAAATAATCCGTGTTGGTCTCGATCCGCTGCAAGCTGTTCATCCAGTAAGTCACCGACAGCTCAAGAGAGTCGCTTCGCTTGGCGCGATAATTCCAGGCCGCCCACGCCGCACGCCGCTCAGGCATCAGGCTCTTGTCGCGGTGAAGGATAACGCGGTTCGGCTGAGTTCTGAAACGAGACAGAATACCGGCCTCCGTTTCGTCGGCGTCTTCCAGCAGCGCGAAAGCGTCGGGTGCGTGGCAGGCAAAAACGATTTCATCGAAGTCTTCATGCGCCCCTGTCTCGAAATCGATTCGGACGCCACTCCCGGTCCGCTTCACAGAGCGAATGCCTGCGCTACAGCGAATGCGATCCGCAAACCCCTTTGTCAGCGGCTCCAGATAAGACGCACTGCCGCCATCGACGGATTGCCACGGGAACTGCGGGCGGACGCTGACCAGGCCATGATTGACGAAGAAGCGAGCGAGACTTGCCGCCGGAAAATCCATGATCATCGAAACCGGACAGGACCAGATCGCCGCCGCCATGGGCAAAAGGTGATAGTCCACGAAAGCGCGGCCATAACGTTCCTCGGCCACATACTCCCCAATCGACCGGCCCCGTTCGCATTTTGCCAGTTCGTATGACGCCGCATGAAAGCGCAAAATATCCTTCAGCATCAAATAGAAGCGCGGGCTGGCCATGTTCCGGCGCCAGGCAAACAGCCCTTCCATGCCATGGCTGGCATATTCCATACGCTCATCCGGAATGGAGACCGAAAAGTTCATTTGGGTGGGATTGGCGCGCACTCCCAGATGTTCAAACAGTGCCGTGAGGTTCGGATAATTTGGTTCGTTGAAAACGATGAACCCGGTATCCACGGGAACTGGTCCCTCCGGTGCATCCACAATCACTGTCGCCGTATGACCACCTATCCGGTCCGCCTTCTCAAACACTGTGATGTCACAGGTGTTCTGAAGGGCCCATGCAGCGGAAAGGCCTGAAATGCCTGTTCCAATGATAGCGACTTTGGGGCGGCGGCCTTCTGATGTGTCCGCAGTATGGCGGCTGGCAGGTGCGGCGACATCAAATGGCATGGGCGTTCTCCGATTTACTCCAAGAGATACGCAGCAGCGCGCCTGCCGGATTGAATGATCCAGTCAGCCGGCATTTGCGTAAAAGCAACAAAGGAGTCGATAATGCGATTTGTGACGTCCGCTCAGTCAGGAACCATTGATGGCATCAAGTCGAAAAGCCCGGCCAAAGTGAGCGCCCTTCCTGGCCGCTCCGCTCTGGATAGCGAGTTGATGTCACGCGTGGTCACTTCTGCTGACCGCGAGGCATTCAACACGCTCGCCGTTCATTACGGCCCTCGCCTCAAGGCTTGGCTAATGCACCGCGGCGAAGGCGATTCAACCTCCGAAGATATCGTGCAGGATGTCCTGACGGCGGTCTGGCAGAAGGCGGCGAGCTACGACAGTACGAAGGCCAGTTTTTCAACATGGGTCTACCGGATGACACGCAATCGCTGGATCGACCACAAACGGAAGCACGACCGGCTGCAGCCGACTGCGCCTCAAGACATGATCGAGTTGGCTGACGCGCCTCAAGATTCGCCACACGCCGGGCTCGAAGAAGCCGAGGCCGCGCAAGCCGTGAGGGATGCACTTGCGACCCTGCCGCCAGAACAAAAGCAAATGCTTTACCTCGCCTTTTTTGAGGGCCTCTCCCACAGCGCCATCGCAGAACGCACCGGCATAGCCATCGGAACAGTGAAAAGCCGGATCCGGGCGCCCTTGAAGAAACTGAGAACGACACTTGAAGCCTATCGAAAGGATGAACCATGAGCTCGGCACACTCCCTGCCGGTCACGGTTGATGACGACTGGCTGGCCATGCAGTCAGCGGGATCGCTCTCGCCGTTCAAGCAACTTCTGCTGACCTGTCAGGCAGACATCAATCCGCATGTTCGGGAAGCCTTTATAACCGATGACCATGTGGCGGGCGTGCTTTTGGAAAGCGCGAAGCCTGCAGTGATGTCAGATGATTTCCTTTCCCGCCTGAATGCTCGTCTAGATACAGAGGAAGCTGCCGAAACCGCTGTTCATGCAGCTTCGACCGGCACCCACGAAGAAGACAGTCAGCCTGAATGGATGCCCTCACCGCTTGCTGATTACATCCGGCGATCCGGCCGCCGCCTCAAATGGCGAAGTGCGGGCCTGGGCGTTCAGCAGGCACGGCTTGGCCGGAACAATCGGGGCGAACGGCTTTATCTCTTGCGCGCACGGCCAGGCCTTCCAGTGCCGCGTCACTCCCACAGCGGACAGGAATGGACGCTGGTTCTTGCGGGCGGATACAAGTCCGGTTCACAGCAATTTGGTCCCGGTGACCTTCACCAGGAAGACGAAGGCTGCATGCATGATCTGCGGATCGATGATGACGGCCCGTGCATTTCCCTCATTGTCGACGAAGGAAAGCTGAGGTTTGCGAATCCTCTGTTGCGTCTGTTTCAGCCCGTACTTGGAATCTGACCCGACAGTACCACAGGCATTTTAGCCTGATCGTATTCTGTTCAAATTGAATCGATCAAGTGACCTGGTTTGCGTTCCACACCCGCTGGAAATTCCCGCCGAGAAACGCAGCCAGTTCCATTTCGCTCATGCCTTTTCGGCTGAGCAGCGCCACCAGGTCCGGCAGGCGCCTGTAGTCGTCGAATACGGGCTTGTAGTTCGCATCCATGTCGGACCCGAGGCAGACATGTTCGATCCCGACCATGTCCACTAACTGGAAAATCCGGTCGGCGAAGCCGGCAAGATCCCCAATTTCGATCCCTGTCGGCCATGCCCCGATGATGCCCCCTGAATCAGCGGCCGCTTTTGCCAGTTCAAGCGAAATGAAGCGCGGATGATAGGAATGGGCCGAACTGATATGCGTATGCGTGAACATGACCGGCCGAGTACTGAGTTCCAAAGCCCGAAACGCCCCGGCTTCGGCCATGTGTGACAGGTCGATCACCATTCCCAGCTGGTTCATCTCCCGAACGATTGCATCGCCTTCAGAGGTCAGGCCATCATGAACCGGTTCATTGGTCATGGCGTCAGCAAGACCGTTCGTCCGGTAATGAACCAGTGTGATGGATCTGACGCCGTCCTGGTAGGCCTCACGCACGCGCTGCGTTGAGCCCTCCAGAAAGTCTCCGCCCTCCACCGTCCAGATTGCACCAGGCCGGCCGGAGGCCCGCGCTGAATCCAGCGCACCGGGTGCCAGCATTTCCGAGACGAGCCCCTGCTCCACAAGCCTCTTGAGATTACCGATCTGGATCTTGTAGCTCTGCCAGGCCTCTCCTTCCTCGAAAGGTCGTCGGGCTTCGAGACCCTTCCCTTTCGCAAGGTTCAGAACATTGAAGTCCGACACTGCAGCAAAACAAGCCGCCGCCAAGTGGCCTTCGCGCATATCGCCGATTGTCCGGCGTTCGAAGCCGGACTGAGCCTTGTAGACTTTCAGAAGCGGTGCGAGGCCCGAGGCTCCGCGGGCAAAAGTCCGTCCGGGGTGGGCATGACTGTCGATCGCCGGATACTTGTCCAGCAGCGCGATCGCGTTTGCTCTCTCTTCCTCGGAAACCTCAAAACCAAGAGGCGCCGGCGCAGGCCGCTTGTTCAGCCAGTAAGCGCCGTACGCCACGCCGGCGCCAGCGACCAGTCCGCCGCCGATCAGGGCGCGCCGCGTCAGTTTTCCCATTTGCTCTTCCCTCCTTCCGGGTAATGCGATCCTAGGACGCCGCGGACAGGGCCGCGAATTCCGCCATGGCTTCATCTGCGGTCAGCGCGAAGCCGTAGGACGCGAGCTTTCCAATGGTCGCGTCGTAGGATTCAAGGTGGTAGGTCGTCGTCGCATCGCGAACCACGCGGGTGATGTAGCCATAGTCGAGAGCCACACGGGTTGTGGTTTCCACGCACTCATCCGTCAGGAAGCCCACGACGATCAGGTGCTCAATCCCCATATTGCGTAGCGTTGTGTCGAGGCTTGTGCCTGTGAACGCACCACTGGCTGTCTTGGTGATGACGATTTCATCGGCATTCGGTTTGGTCGGCTCGAGGAACTGGGCCGCTGGGCTGTCGGGCGGGAAGCACCAGCCGAGGCGGCTATGTAGCTGGCTAGTGTCGCGTCCCTTATCTGACAGGGTCTGGATTTTCACATGGATCGGCGGGATTCCAGTCGATCTGGCCGCGTTCAGGACACGTGCAGCCTGGACTACTGCGGCATTAAACCGGGCTTCATAATCACTTAGAGCTGCCCGGGCAGCATCTTCAGGCAGGCCTGCCGCAACAGCATTTTTAAGATGGTAAGATGGCTCCGCCAGATGCTGGATATCGATCAGAAGCAATGCAGTATTGTCCAGCGTGGCGGCCGGCGGCGCTTTCGCATTCACGAAGGAAGTGGCAAGCACCTCATTGATCCCGATGGTCGGCTGGGTTGTTGTGGTCATGCTGAATCTCACTCAGGGCTGATTGCGGATTATTTGAACGGATCGCCTACGGCTGTTTCAATGGCGTGAATTCCGTCTTCACTCAGCACGGCGCGCAGGCTGATCTTGAAGAGCCGGGCAACGACGTCTTCCTGCCCGATCAGGGTCGGAGCGACATAGCGAAGCTGATCGGCGGTATAGAGGTTCGCAATGCCGAACGCAGCTGCCTGCAGGGCGGCAAGCACGAGGTCCTTTTCGACATCAATAAAGTAATTTGCGCCGAAACACTCGGTGACCAGATCATCCATCAACTGGATCGTTTTGTGCCGCTGCGCCTGATAGGTTTCCGAAGAGAGGATCTCCTCAGTTTCCATGCTTTTCATCAACAGGAAATAACCGGGATGGGAGCGGGCGAAGTGAACATAGGCGTAACCGACGGCCAGCAGCCGCGAGAGCGTCATGCTACCCGCCTGTTCGAGCGCATAAGTGCGATAGTTTTCCTGCAGCACGTACCCTGCGATCGCCGTTTCGACGAGCAGGTCCTGCTTGCTCTCAAAATGCCGGTAGATTGCCGGAACGGATGTCCCAACCATCTCGCCAACTTCTTTTAACTGGAAGTCCAGCGAGTGGCTTTTCGCAATCAGCCCGGCAACGGCCTCGATGATCGCATTCCGCAGATCGCCATGGTGGTATCCCGCCTTTTTGCGGACGCGGCTGGTCGATGTTTTCAAGCCACCTGCCATTCGCTGCAATTCCCCGGACCGCCGTCACCATGACGCGTTGACACATTAATGTTAATTCAATTAACTTCTTCGGGCAAGGCTTGGAAGTGCCTGCTTGCGCGCAGGTACCGGGGTTTACCCCAAGCCCGACATCCGAATTTAAAGGGAAGAACAAGATGAAGACGTCTAAACTGCTGATGGGCGCAAGTTGCCTGATTCTGGCAGCCGCTCCATGGGCCGCCGCCTCCGCCCAAACGCAAGCTGAGGGCGAAACGGCCGACACGGTTGAAACAACCAGCCCGGTGCAGGAAGACGACGTGAAGGTCTATGAAGGCATCGTCGTTACGGCGACCCGCCGCGCCGAAAAACTTTCGGAAGTGCCGATCGCCATGTCCGTCTTCGGCGACGACAATATTGACCAAACCAGCGTCCGCGAACTGTCGGAAATCTCCGGATACATTCCGAACGTTTCAATCTCGGGACACAACGACTTCCGGTCTGTCATCACGATCCGCGGCGTCGGCTCGGCCTCCCGCAACATTGGCTTTGACAGCCGCGTCGGCGTTTATGTCGATGGCGTTTACATGGGTCAGTCCCCGGCCGTGAACCAGGAACTGCTTGATCTGGAACGTGTTGAAGTGCTGCGCGGCCCGCAAGGCATGCTGTTCGGCAAAAACACCGTGGCTGGCGCTGTCAGCCTGGTGACCAAAAAGCCGGAAGACCGCTTCTTCGGCAAGCTCAGCGCCAATGTCGGCAACTACAACCTGCGTGAATTCCAAGGCATGCTGAACGTGCCGATTTCCGAGAAGGTCGCCGCAAAAGTCTCGATCTCCAAGACCGACCGCGACGGCTATATCGACAACATCACGACCGGCAACGAACTCGACACCAAGGACGTGCTGGCCTACCGCGCCCAGCTGCGCATCACACCGAGCGACCAGTTCGAAATCAATCTCGCTTATGATGGCCTGTCGGCTGACAACAAAATCCTGGTCGGCGAACCTCTGACGGACCCGTACGGCGTCATGATCACGCCGTTTGCCCCGGAACCGCGCAAGGTCGCTTTCGACTTCGACCCGACCGAAGAACGTGACGTTTCCGGCGCGATGATGGACCTGACCTATGAGTTCCAGAACGGCTTCACGGCGAAGTCGATCACCGGCTACCGTAACACGGATGCGTCCTACTCAAACGCCACCGACTATGCGCCTATCTCGATCGTCTATGTCGATTATGGTGATGAATTCAAACAGACGACCCAGGAGTTCCAGCTGATCTCCCCGTCTGACAGCGCCTTCACCTACATGGGCGGTCTCTACTACTACAAGCAAGATGCCGACACGGTCCGGGATGTGACCCTCGGCGATAATTTCCTCGAAGGTTTCATTCAGCCGGTCATTGCGCCCAGCGTGGCCCCTCTCCTGAATCTGGATCCGGCGACCCTGACACCGGCACAGCTGGCATTCATCTCCTCGCTGGTTGGCTTCGGCCCGCTCGGCTCGAAAGTCACCAACAGCGGGAGTGTCGAAACGGAAAGTTTCGCCGCTTACTTCAATGGGTCTTACGACTTCAATGACCGCTGGACCCTCGGTTTCGGCGTGCGCTACAGCACGGAAGACAAGAGCGTGAACTGGCTGCTTGATGGCCGGAATTCGGGCGTCTTTGGTATTGGTTCCACCAATGTGGCACCCGGTGACACCACGACCGCTCCGACACCGCTGCTCAATGACCGCAGCGACAGCTTCCTGTCACCGGCAATCAGCCTCAGCTATGCCGTGACCGACCAGAGCAACCTCTACGCCAAATACTCATCCGGCTATAAAAGCGGCGGCTTCAACCTCGACTACATCAACGAGGACGAACTGGCGGCAAACTCCGGTCTGGAATTCGGCAAGGAAACCGTGGATGCTTACGAAGTCGGCCTTAAGAATACCTTCATGAATGGCCGCTTCACACTGAACCTTGCAGCCTTCTACTCCGAATACAGCGACTATCAGGTGAACCAGTTTGTTGACCTTGGCCAAGGCCGGACATCGATCCGTATCACCAACGCAGCAAAAGTTATCACCCAGGGTCTGGAAGCAGAATTCAACCTTCAGGCTACGGATCACCTGTCCTTGCAAGGCTCCGCTGGTTACCTGGATGCCACGTTCGACTCCTTCCCGGGCGGCGGCACTGCAGGTTCGGATGCTTCCGGAAACGATCTGATCAACGCGCCTGAATGGAGCGCCTCTCTTGGCGCGGTCTATACGCGGGATATCCCGTCGATTGACTCGACTCTTCTGACGCGCCTCGACATGACCTATTCGGATGGCTATTTCACCACCGCTGACAACATCAAGACGCAAACGCTTGCTTCCACCCAGGTGGTGCCGTTCGGCTATATCGACTCGATGACTCAGCTGAACGGCCGCATCGGTCTCATGAGCAATGATGGCCGTTACGAAGCCTATCTGTGGGGCCGCAACCTCACCGACGAAGATGGTCTGGTGGATGACTTCCGCGATTTCTTCGGAACGCTGGTAAACCACCCGAACATCGGGCGGACCTACGGCGCTGAACTGGTTGTGAACTTCTAATTCACCTGCTCTGACTCGATACCGGGAAGGATCCGCATCATGCCCCCTGTTGATGTGGAACTTTCCCGGTATTTTTCTGCCAGCTACAAAGAAGGACGCCAGAAGTTCTTCGAGTTCTGCCAGCGCCACGGCCTGGAGATCCAGAGCCATGTGCATCCAACCCTGAAGGGGCCCTCGGCCGAAGACCTTTCCATTGATGCCGTGTGGTATGGATCGCGCGATGCCAAGCGCGTCCTCGTCTTCAGCTGCGGCACACACGGACTGGAAGCTGCTGCTGGGGCAGCCACTATCCTTCGCTGGCTCGACAGGGGTGGCCCCGGGCAACTGCCAGAGGACATGGCCGCTCTGCTTATCCATGCCATCAATCCCTATGGGTGGGCCTGGGCGCACAGGATCAATGAAAACGGAATTGATCTGAACAGAAACTTTCCGGACCGGGGGAAGCCACTTCCGCCAAATCCGGACTATGTGGACATTCACGAACTCCTGCTTGCGGCCACCATGGACGATGAAGGGCTCGACAGATTCGTGCAGGGCTTTCACGCACTGACGGAGAGCAAGGGCATGAATGCCGCTCTGACCGGTATTACATCTGGCCAGTTCAACCATCCGGACGGGCTCAGCTTTGGCGGTACAGCGCTTAGCTGGTCAGGCGAAACCCTTTTTGCGATCGCCCGCGCCCATCTCGGCCAGGCAGAACGAATCCTGCACATCGACTGGCACACCGGCATCGGCGAATACGGACAAGCCCATTTCATTCTGGATGAGCCGAAAACATCAGATACGTATAGCCTACTCTCTGCCTGGTGGCCGGACCACGCCATCCATTGTGACGACGTGGTCGACGGCGTTTCCATTTTCTACAACGGGCTGTTGCTGGAAGGCTTGCGAGCCGAGATCCAGAAGTTCAATCCTGCTAAATTGGTGAACCTGACGATCGAATGGGGTACCTATGAGGTCGAGAAAATGCTGCTGGCCCTGGTAATGGACAATTGGCTGATGCACCGATCAGGCAAGGCTGATCCGGCGCAGGTGGACGCTGTGCGGAACGAACTGGTCGAACGCTTTTATCCAAAGGCAGCGGATTGGCGCTTCAATGTCATCCGCATATCCGACGAGATCCATGATCAGGCGGTCGCCGGGCTGAAAAGCTGGGACTGATGCCCAAGAAAAAGGGCGAAGCGATCTGAACCGCCTCGCCCTAATCTGTTTGACAGATGCTTCAGATGAGCGATGGAGGCGCCCCGGAGCCGGGGCGCCGTCCTCCAATCATGCACCCACGATGGCCGGGAGCGCTTTGCAGAAACGTTCCACGTCTTCGATCTTGCCGGTCGAGACACGCGTCCAGTCGACATAATCCATGTATTGTCCGCGGACTGATATTTTCTGCTCAGCGAACGCTTTCTGGACGTCGTTGGCTGCCTTGCCGGATTTGAAGAAGACGAAATTCGTCTGCGACGGCAGGTATTCGAGGCCGAGCGTGTCTAGCGTGGTCGTGATCATTTCACGAGCTTCTTTGACCTTCGCCTTGGAATAAGCCAGGAATTCCTCGTCATTGTAGCAACCGATGGCCGCTGCATACGACGTGCACGGCGACCAGGACATGGCCGTTGCCTGAATCTTCTGGGCAACTTCCGGCGAAGAGATCGTGTAGCCCATGCGGATACCGGCCATGCCGTAGATCTTCGAGAAGGTCCGAGACACGATCACATTCGGATTGTCCTTGATCAGGCCGATGCAGGTGTTTCCTTCCGGATCGTCGGCCAGTTCCATATAGGCTTCATCGACCAGAACCATCGTCTTGGAAGCCATGCGAGTCACAGCGGCTTTCAGCGTCGCCGCGTCTGCCACGAGGCCAGTCGGGTTGTTCGGATTGCAGAGCTGGACGAGGCCGGTTTCGGTCGTGACCTTCGCCTCAATACCTTCGAGGTCGGTTGTCATGTCCGCTTTCAGCGGCACACGGTCAATGGTCGCCATGCCGAGACGGGCGGCATAGAGGGCCGTCGTATCCCAGAACAGACGCGGCGCAACGATCGGGCCATTCGGACCATAGATCATTGCTATCGCCGACAGCGCTTCGCCCGAGCCGGTGGTCAGCGCAATCTGCTCCGGCGCGACGCCGTTCTTTTCGGCAATCATCGTTGCCAGCTGTTTCACCGCATCCTGCGAAGCATAATAGGCGCCTTTCGAACCGGCATATTCGATCATTTTCAGCGCGGACGGTGACGGGCCGTAAGGGTTCTCGTTGCGCGAAAGAAGCGCCACGCCTTCCGGCGGACCGAGGAGGTAGGGGTTTTCAACAGCGACCTTCTCAGGCGGGAAGGCTGCCTCTGTGGTTTCCGCGATCGCGGATGCGCCCGACGCGCAGGCTGTTGCGCCTGCTACACCGAGGCCGGTCGCGCCAGCCAGAAGAAAACGTCTGGAAATATCGTAAGCCATATTCTGAATTACCTGTAGCCTTTGGGTTGAAAAGAAACTGAATCCTTGAGGTCCGCTTGATTGCGAATGGCAGCATCATCCTGTCCGACTATTGTACAGGACTATGCCGGATGTTGCGACCGAAGGGGTAGCAATTGCCGTTGTGGCGCTTGCGACGTTGAATTGGTGGGCAGCTTTGGTGCTCAAGAGGGCAGTCAGGAAAGAAATTGTCACGCCTGCCGCCGCGGCAATTGCATAGATCTCGAGCGAATACTCGAGAAGGAGATTCGCTGGCGCAATGTGCGAAAACACGAAGACTATGGCGCCGCACAAAGCAGCAGGAACCAAAACACTCCGAAAGGTTGATCCCTCGAAGACAAGAAGCGGTTCGCGGACGGCGGATGCGTGCCGCAATTTATTGCCAGACATTCTGATCTGCGTTTCCTGATTGAGGCTTGTCAAAGCGCCTCTTCCCGAAGATGCAAGGAGGGGTAGCGATACCCCTCCCCGCGAAAATGTCGCCCGCCCCGATCACGAGGCGGGCGGATTTCATGCCGACCTAGAAGTTGGCCTGCAGTTTGACGTAGTAATAGCCACCCTGCCAGTCGATGATGTCACCGGAGCGATAGATCCGGCCACAGCAGCTGTCGCCGAGTTCCGCTTCATCCGGATACTGGTCGAAGGCATTACGCGCACCGAGCGAGATCTTCACCGCTTCAGAAGCCTGGAAGGATCCCTCAAGGTCCACCTGAACCTTCGCGCCATAATCCTGATAGCGCAGCGGAGCGTTCGAACCGTCAGAGTTCGTCGACTCACCGTAATAGTTAGCGCGTGCCAGGAAGCTGTACGGGCCGACGTCATGCGTCACAGAGAACACGCCGCGCCATTTCGGATCGTAGTTCACGAAGTCATACTGGTCTTCATCGTTAAACAGGCTACCAACATCGCTGTCGAACTCGGTCTTGTTGTAGTTCACAGATGCGGTGAACTTGGTCGAAGACCCGTTTGCCCAATCTTTGGAGTAGGTACCGACCACGTCGACACCCTTTGTGCTCGTGTCGAATGCGTTGGTGAAGTAGAACACGCCACCGATCGATTCAGCACCGACAACCCCAGCACCGACAAGGGCGAGATAGTTGTCATACGCGGTTCCGGATGTCGGATCCGTTGACACATCCTGCGTCGAGATCGCGTTCACACGATCTTCCAGGTCGATCTGGTAGAAGTCGACCGTCAGCGAGAAGGCATCATAGGAAGACGTGAAGCCCAGCGTGTAGTTGGTGGACTTCTCTGGCTTAAGCGGTTCGGCACCCAGTGCGCCAGCGATCGGACCGCCTGCCGGGAACAGACCGGTTGCAACCGGGAAGCCATTCGGGAGGCGGGTCGACACGTTGGTTGTACCTTGCTGACCCGGTGTCGGAGCGCGGAAGCCCGTACCGACTGACCCGCGCACCGCGAAAGCCGGCGTGAATTCGTAACGGCCAGCCAGTTTCCAGACCAGTTCGGAGTCGAAGTCCGAATAGTCCTCAAAGCGCAGAGCACCTTGCAGGAACAGGGAGTCGGTTACGTCAGCACTCAGATCACCATAGATGGCGTAGGAGTCGCGGGTATATTCACCAGAGAACTCCGGTGAGTAGCCCGGGAAGCCGTTCGAACCCACACCGAGCGCCGTGTAGACGGGATCGGAGGAGTCAGCGCAATCCAGTGTGGAGCCGTTCGCGATGACGGCTGCACCTGCAGCGGTCGGCGCACCTGCGTCACAGAAACCGTACGGATCCGGAAGCGAGTAAGGCCCATCGATGTAGGACTCGTAGTTTCCACCAACGAGCTCGTAGGATTCGTCCAGGTAGCTGGCACCGAAAGCGAAAAGCAGCGGGCTGGCCAGACCGGTTTCAAATTCCTTCGAGAAGTCGGCCTGCAGTTGCATTTCTTCGTTGATCAGGTCACCCGGATGGAAGCTCGTCGGTGACATTTCTCCGAGCGACGGGTTGACCGTGTTCTTTAGCGTATACTTGATCTCGTTATGACCAAGACGGCCGCTGAAATCATAGGTGATACCGTTGTCCCACTCGCCACGCACACCACCGACACCGGAATAGTCGATGACGTTACCGAAGAAGCGCGGGGTAAAGCCGCCCGGGAAGAGGTAAAGCGACGACCAGAGCGAACCATCCTCAAGGCGAATGTTTTCGATCGTGCCGTTACCTGGATAACGATAGAAGAAGCTGCCGTCAGCTTCTGAGTTCGAGTAGTTGCCGAACCCGTAAAGCTCGAATGCACCAAAGTCATAGCCAGCATTCACAAAGGTACGGAACGCTTTGGCGTTTGGCTGACCCCAAGGCTGAACCACGCCAGAACCGGAATAGTCAGCGCTGTCGAGGCCGGCGATGAAGGAGTCCAGATCGAACCCGGCGATAGAAGTATCACCTGGAGCAAAGTCCGGGCTGTTCACGTCCACACAGACCCAGCTTTCACAATATTGTTCGCCGCGAACGGTCATATCCGCTTTTGAGTATTCGGCCGAAACGTTGACGAAGCCATTGTCGCCAAGCGCAAGACCGAAGTTGCCAGCAAGGGTCGTGTTGAAGCCGTCGCCCTCATAGTACTGACCGAAGTCTGCGCTGATGGAACCACCTTCCGGCGAGTCCTTCAGGATGAAGTTGATAACGCCGGCAATGGCATCCGAACCGTACTGGGCTGCAGCGCCATCGCGCAGAACCTCAACACTCTTAAGAGCGATAGCCGGGATGGTTGCGATATCCGGACCCTGCGTACCGGAACCGCCGATCTGCACCAAAGCGGCGCGGTGACGGCGCTTGGAGTTGACCAGAACAAGCGTCTTGTCGGTCGGCATGCCACGTAGTGTGGCCGGGCGGATGAATGTGCCGCCATCCGAAATCGGCTGACGTGCCAGCGAGTAAGACGGAACCAGCGTCTTGATGATATCGTTGGCGTCCGTGAACGGCACGTCGGATATTTCGTCCGAGCTAAGAACATCTACCGGAACCGGAGAATCCATGACGGACCGCGCTTTACCCCGCAAGCCGGTGATGATGACTTTTTCCTGGACGGAAGTTTCGTCTGCTGCCGGTTCATCGTCAGGCTCTGCATAAGCCACCCCCCCGGTGACCACCATTCCAACGACCGCGGACGATACGGCACATTTCAAGAAAGAACTAAATCGCACTTTGTATTCCCTTTCCGCAGCGGAACCAACACTCACAATTGAGGTTCCGTCTGCCCCCTGTTGTCGAGCACACACCAGCTTCCCCCATTGGGCAGAACGCCCAAGGCACTGATATCCTGAGGTGTTAAGTCGGCCCGCCGTTGAGCCACATACGTCAGCAGACTGCTCAAAATGCCTCCGTTGGCATTCAGTTCCTGCTGACTTGCCTATCAAGCTGTCCTGCGCCCCCGCGAATGCCAATTCGAAACGTGTCGCCGGTGATGCTGAATCGTTAACCCGTCTCGCTTTTGTGCACCGCACACCAAACAACGCCCAAAGTCTCAGCACTCAGAATGCAGAAATCAGGCTCCAGAAGATCAGAGGTTTCATGGAAAAATCGCGAAGATTGCGAGAATGTTTTCTGCGATCTCCCGCAGTGGTTTTCCCTGAGTCATGGCCATGCGGCGCATGGAATCATAGACTTCCTGCTCCGCGAGACCGCTCTTCGTCATCAACAGACCCTTGGCCCGCTCAATTGTCTTGCGGGCTGCGAGGTCTTCCTGCGTTTTCTGCAACTGATCCTGCAGGGACAACGTCAACGCATGACGCTCCTCTGCCACATTCAGGATTGCAGGCACGCGTTCTGGCTCCAGTCCATCGACTATGAATGCACTGACGCCGAGCTTCAGCGCCCTGCTCATCTCTTCCCGGGATCCCTGATCGACGAACACGAGGACCGGCACAGAGCGGAACCTGCGCATCGTCAGAAGTTCTGTCAGCAATTCCAGATCTGCAGTTGGCGAGGCGATAAGAATTGCCCGCGCGCCCATCAGTCTCAACCGCCGGGTCTGCCAGTCCGCCTGCCCCGTGATTTCGGTGTGATGCGGCTGGTCACCCAGCCCATTTGAGATCTGCCTGGCCCGCGCTTCATCGCTGGCAAGCACCAGGATCTGCCCACCCCAACTCCCCATTTCAGACACGGAAATGGATTGCTGTTGCTCTTCCAGCAAGACTGTACTGCGGGGATTCTCGGCAGCCATTTCGGTCGGGGCTCTCTGCAAAACATTCAAACCATTGATGTCAATTGATTTTTGAGAACAACCGCGCCGAGTCCAAACAGCCAGGATGAAGTTGGCATGTCAGATTGCCGCATCTGATTATTCCTGTTTCGCGATTGACCAAATACTCGGCACGAAAGGCTGCATTTACCCCCCCCGTCTTTGTTGGAGCATTGTCCAGTTTCAGGGCAACCATGATTGCGTCAGGTCAAAATCGCTGAATCAGCGAGCATTCCACTGGGCGACGCTATGCTCTGAAGGTCACGCCTTGACCCTTTAAAGGCAGAGCTCAACAGTCGCTTACGGGAACGCTTACGCATCGAGGAAATCATGAAACGTAGAGACTTTCTGGCGACAGGGACAGGCCTCGGCATCGCTGCCCTCACGGGGTGTACAACGACCACTACGGGATTTGCTCCCGCACCAGTGACCGGCGATGCGTTGGTCCAGTCCATCGATGCACCGATGCGGCCCATAAAATCCTCCATGAGCCGCGTGACTCGCACAATTGTCGGTCTTCGCCCCTTCCGAAAACCCGGTCCCCGGCTGGAAGCAGTGAAGATCGGTTCCAAGGATGTCGTGCACAATTACGGCCACGGCGGAGGCGGTGTCTCCCTTTCCTGGGGCGTTGCAGAACTGGCAGCGGCACTCGTCAAAAAGACGCACAGCGACAAGGTCGCCGTTCTGGGATCCGGATCTGTTGGCTTGTCGACAGCCATTCTTCTCCAACGTGCCGGCATAGATGTAACGATCTACGCCAAGGATTTCCCGCCTTACACGACCTCGAACGTTGCGGGCGCCATGTGGCACCCTGTGACCCTGTTTGAGAATGATCAGGTCTCCCAGGAAACCCTGGCCATGCTGGATCTCGCCTCCCGGATCGCCTTCAACCGGTTCATCCGCTTTGCCAATGATCCGAAATACGGCGTTTACTGGATCCGCCAGTATTCATTGAGCGACCGGCCCATGAGCACGATCCGCCCGTATGTGGGCGGCGACGCACTCTATCCTGGGCTCAAGCGCAACCAGCCCGGCGGTCCGTTCGGCTTCCCTTATTACGACGGGTACTACACGCTGATGATCGATCCGGACATTTACCTGCGTGCACTGGTAAATGATTTCCTCGCGGCCGGCGGCAAGATGAAGGAAATGGCGTTCGAGACCGAGGGCGACCTCGAAAAGCTGCCAGAGTCCAGTATCGTGAACTGCATGGGACTTGGTTCCGGCAAGGTGTTCGGAGACGAAAGCATCATTCCGGCGCGCGGCCAGCTTAGCTTCCTGTTGCCTCAGAACGACATCGATTATGGCTATGCCGGATCAACAGATGACTATGGCCTGCTTTATTCGTTCCCCAGGAAGACAGGCATTCTCTTGGGCGGATCAGTCGATAAGGGCGATTGGAGCCTTGAGCCTCGAGCGGACGAAATCCGCCGCATGGTCGAAGGACACGCCTACCTGGCTTCCAAGCTGGCTTAGCCACCAAGCAGCTTCACTTAGCTTACATCCATGACCTGGTCTTCGTTCTGAAGGCCCGGTCTTTTTGCGCGCAGTATCAGACAAACTTCCCCACCCGCTTTCCGTCTCTTTGACGCGACCGGTCAAAACTGTGTCGTCCGCCGTCAATACCGGCGCAGCTCCGAGGAGTAGTCAAGATTCAGCTCACTTCTGAAGGGCAAGGCAACTCCAAACCGATGCCTCTCCCCAAGGAAAAGCGGAACCCAAAACGACTCTCATGGAGACCATCATGTTTACCTCCCGCCTCCCACTGAAACTCGCCCTGGCATCGGCCGGACTGGCCGGCCTGCTGTTCGCCCAGCAAACCGCCAGCGCTGAAACCGCCCGCGCCGCAACCGCAAAAATGCCGCCGGTCAATGACGGCCTTCCCATGCCAGGCTTCACAATCGATCCGGCAACGACTGCAATCGTCATCACCGATCCGCAAAATGACTTCCTGTCACCGGAAGGCGTGACCTGGGGCGTTGTTGGCCAGAGCATCTCCGAGAACGGCACGGTCGAAAACCTCGAGGCGCTCTTCAAAGTTGCCGATGAGACCGGCATGCCCGTTTTCGTGTCGCCGCACTTCTATTTCGAACACGATCACAAATGGGAATTCGAAGGCACGCTTGAAACACTGATGCACAGCATCGGCATGTTCGACCGTCCGCACGCCCTGACCCTGGAAGGATTTGAAGGGTCCGGCGCCGATTGGCTCGATCGCTACAAACCCTACATCAACAACGGCAAGACGGTCGTCACCAGCCCACACAAAGTCTACGGCCCGGAAACCAATGACCTCGTCCTTCAGCTTCGCAAGGCAGGCATTTCGAAAGTCATCCTCGGCGGCATGTCGTCGAACCTCTGCACGGAATCCCACATGCGCGAACTGATCGAGCAGGGCTTCGAAGTGATGGTGGTAACCGATGCGACCGCAGGCGCGATCACTCCGCTTTACAACGGCTATGATGCGTCCCTGACCAACTTCCGGATGATCGCCAGCTCAGTCGACAACACGGCAAACACCGTGAAAGCGATCAAGGCTGCTCACGGAAAGTAATCTCCTCCCGATCCACGTCTCACCCACGTGGATGCCCCGCAGCCCGGCTGGTGGCTCCCCCCCTCTCTCCCCCACCAGCCGGGCCCTTTGGGGCCGCTATAGAATGCGCACCCGCCCTACAGATTCTCAGGAAGCACGACATGTTGCAGCAAGAACTCCTTTTCTCGCCGGAGCCAGAAATCGTCCCAGCACATGTCTTCTGCCTACTGATCTTCCAAGTCAGTCTGAAGTTCACTGTCCAAGAGACTTCTGACGTCCATCGCCTGCCGGACGCCTCCCCGGTCCGGCAGGCACCTTCCCCACCGAGCCTGTGGCTCCAACCTCCCAAAAAGGAAATTGAAATGTCCCGTACAATCACACTCTCCACCATGGTGATGGCCGCAGCAATCGCTACTGCCATGCCAGCTGCCGCCGAAGACGAGTACAACGTGTCGACCGGCATCACGACGGCGGGCGTACCGCTGGGCCTTCATGGCGTCGATGCTGTCGCGCTGACTACGCTGAACGCCGTTGCCGAAGGTGACGCACAATACACTGTCGTTGAAGACGGCGTGGCCTACTACTTCGCCTCCGAAGACTCCGCGAACAAGTTCAAAGCCAACCCGGCGATGTATGCACCTCAATATGGCGGCTTTTGCGCCTATGCGGTTGCTCTTGGCAAGAAGTTCGACGGTGACCCACAATATGCCGACATCGTGGATGGCAAGCTCTACCTGTTCGTGAATGCGGAGATCTTCGAAAAGTACAAGAAGGACTCCAAGCGTATTCTGGCCAAGGCCGAACGCACCTGGCCGCGCATCGAACACAAAGCCGTCGGCGACCTGTAAGCTCGTACGCGGGCGGCTGGTAACTGCTTCCAGCCGCTCATGCTTTCCTCCCGGAACACAAAGAGACAACAAACATGAGACCGCCCCTCCCGCCATTCACCGCTGAAACCGCAACGGAAAAAGTCCGCCTTGCAGAAGACGGCTGGAACAGCCGCAACCCAGAAAAAGTCTCTCTCGCCTACACGGAAGACAGCGCCTGGCGGAACCGCAGCCAGTTCATCACGGGGCGTGCCGAAATCGTCCGCTTCCTTACGGAGAAGTGGCAAAAGGAACAGGAATACCGCCTGATCAAGGAACTGTTCGCCTTTTCCGGCAATCGCATTGCCGTCCGCTATGCTTACGAATTCCATGACGCGAGCGGCCAATGGCATCGTGCCTATGGCAATGAGAACTGGGAGTTTGACGCAGAGGGCCTGATGCAGAAGCGCTATGCCAGCATCAATGATCTGAAGATCAGCGAAGCACAGCGTCTCTTTCACTGGCCGCAGGGCCGGCGCCCAGACGATCATCCAGATCTCAGCGAACTGGGCCTCTGACCGGGATCAGGCGTCCTCCAGAACCGGCGCCACCTCTGCCGGTGCCAACCGGATCAGGTAATCGAATGCGGAGAGGGCCGCCTTGGCCCCTTCGCCCATCGATATGACGATCTGCTTGTAGGGCGTCGTCGTCGCATCACCGGCCGCGAAGACGCCCGGAAGTGACGTCTGGGCCCGCATGTCCGTCACGATCTCTCCACGCTCGCTCAGTTCGATGCTGCCGCGCAGCCATTCCGTATTCGGCACAAGGCCGATCTGCACGAAGATACCTTCCAGCGCAACTTCGTGCAGTTCTTCGGTGTTTCGGTTCTTGTAGACCAGACCTTTCACCTTGGCCCCATCGCCGAGGACCTCAGTCGTCATGGCCGACGTAATGATGGTGACATTCGGCAGGCTGCGCAGCTTGTTCTGAAGCACCGCATCAGCGCGCAGCTGCGTATCAAACTCGATCAGCGTCACATGGGCAACGAGCCCCGCAAGATCGATGGCGGCCTCCACGCCGGAATTACCGCCGCCGATGACCGAGACACGCTTGCCTTTGAAAAGTGGACCATCGCAGTGCGGACAGTAGGCAACTCCCTTGTTGCGGTACTCTTCCTCACCCGGCACGCCCATCTGGCGCCAACGCGCACCGGGGGCGAGGATCAGGCTGCGGGTCTTCAGGCTCGCGCCATTCTCCAGCACGACTTCATGCAGACCGCCTTCATCTTTCGCCGGAACAAGCTTCGAGGCCGTCTGGAGGTTCATCACATCGATGTCGTATTCCTTGATGTGCGCCTCCATCGCCGTGGCCAGCTTCGGCCCTTCCGTATACGGCACCGAGATCAGGTTCTCGATGCCCATCGTGTCCAGCACCTGCCCGCCAAGCCGTTCTGCGGCGATACCCGTGCGGATGCCCTTGCGGGCCGCGTAGATCGCGCCAGCTGCGCCGGCTGGACCGCCGCCGACAACCAGCACGTCAAACGGCTCTTTCTGCGAAATCTTTGCGGCCGTCTTTTCCTGCGCGCCAGTGTCCAGCTTCGCGAGGATCTGTTCGACCTCCATACGGCCGGACCCGAAGACTTCGCCGTTCAGGTACACAGTCGGCACAGCCATCACCTGGCGTGCATCGACCTCTTCCTTGAATAGCGCGCCGTCAATCGCAGTATGACGGATGTTCGGATTGAGAACCGCCATCATGTTCAGCGCCTGAACCACGTCCGGGCAGTTCTGGCAGGACAGAGAGAAATAGGTTTCGAACTCAAACGGGCCATCGAGCGATTTGACCTGCTCGATGACCTCCGGCGCCACCTTGGGCGGATGTCCGCCGACCTGCAGCAGCGCGAGAACGAGCGATGTAAATTCATGGCCGAGCGGCAGGCCGGCAAAGCGCAGGCTAATGTCCGCCTCAGGCGTGGTGATAGCGAAGGACGGTGCGCGCGCATCGTCGCCGCGCTTCCAGTTGACCTTGTCGGAGAGCCCTGAGATTTCCTGCAGGAGTTCTTCCAGGTCTCGGCTGCCTTTGGTGTCATCCAAGGCTGCCACGAGTTCTACCGGGCGCCGGATGTTTTCCATATAGGCTTTGAGCTGGGTCTTCAGATTGGCATCCAACATGCGTCATCTCCTGCGAAGAGCGAGGCCGCACTGACTGGCAGCGCGATGTTCTGCGGGGAAAGGGAAAGCCGGCCGGCTGTGACACGCACAGCCAGCCGAAAAATGGAAAGCGGTCAGCTTAGATCTTGCCGACGAGTTCCAGCGACGGGGCGAGGGTTTCCGAACCTTCTTCCCATTTCGCCGGGCAGACCTGACCCGGGTTCGCGCGGACGTACTGGGCCGCTTTGACCTTGCGGACGAGTTCAGCCGCATTGCGGCCCACGCCTTCGCAGGTCACTTCGATCACCTGGATCACACCGTCCGGGTCGACCACGAAGGTTCCGCGGTCAGCCAGGCCCATGTCTTCGCGCATATTGTCGAAGTTGCGGGTGATGGCGCCAGTCGGGTCGCCCAGCATGTAGTATTCGATCTTGCCGATGGCCGGCGAGGTCTCGTGCCAGGCCTTGTGGCTGAAGTGGGTATCAGTCGAGACTGCGAAGACTTCCACGCCCATGCTCTGCAGAGTTGCATACTCGGACTGCAGGTCTTCCAGTTCGGTCGGGCAGACGAAGGTGAAGTCTGCCGGGTAGAAGAAGAAGATTGCCCATTTGCCCTTCACGTCGGCTTCGCTGACCGACACGAATTTGCCTTGCTTGAACGCTTCGGCCTTGAAGGGCTTAATTTCAGTATTGATGAGGGACATTGTGGCTCCGTCTTGTTGTTGCTTGCCGGGACAGACCCAATACCCGTCCCATATGGCTTGCCAATAAATTGTGGTGGGACATATCGCGCGCTTGTTTTTAATTGTTGCGCGCCGCATCCCGCGACTGACGTTTCCTTCGCCCTGAACCTGTTTCTATAATCATTCTAAATTTGGAAACAAGGGCAGACCCGCCAGCGTCTGCAGCCATTCCACAAGTCACTGCATTTTCTGGACTTATTCGGCCGAACTGCCCCACTCATACGCGCTGTGTCAGCTGGTTCTCGTCTCCCAGCCGAGCCGAACACGCCTCCGGTCTAGCGGAGAATCGGACTGCCGCTTCGGGGCAGCATTCCCTCCCTCGTGATTATGCCACACGGGGGCTCCGCCCCACCGGTCAAAGCTGATTGAAATTTGGTCCGTTCCAAACAATGGGCCGATTCGCCCCAGTTTTTCCTTTACCTGCGCCCCCGGTCACCTACGACGAAAGGAAAAATGGAGGGTATTATGGAGGGAGCGACCCGTCGGTCTGCATTGGCGCTCATCGGGGCAACGGCTGGCAGCGCTGCGCTGTATGCCGCGATGAAGTCCATTCGACACGTCCAGCCGTCATCATATAAAGGCCCCATCAGGCTCGATGGAGATCCGAAAGGCGCGAAAGTCCTCATTCTCGGCGCCGGTCTCGCGGGCATGGTCGCAGCATTGGAACTTCGATCCGCAGGCTATGACGTCGAGGTATTGGAGTATCGCGAGAAAGCCGGCGGCCGTTGCTGGACGCTGCGCGGCGGTGACACCTACACCGAGCTCGGCGGCGCGAGCCAGAAGGTTTCCTTCAAAGGCGATAACTATATCAATCCGGGGCCCTGGCGGATTCCTTATGACCATCACGGCGTGCTGGACTACTGCCAGCGTCTAGGCGTCCAGCTGGAACCTTTCATCCAGCAAAACCACAACGCCTATATCCACAATAGCAAAGCGTTTGGCGGCAAGCCGCAACGTTTCAAACACATCGCCACGGACTATCGTGGCCAGACTTCGGAATTGCTTGCCAAGGCGGTCGACCAGAATCGTCTGGATGACATGCTGACGTCGGAAGACCGGGAAGCGCTGATTGAATCGCTCCGGGCGACCGGGGCACTGGACGACACCAATTCGTATAAGGCCGGGGACCTGACCAGCCGGTATCGCGGTTTTGGCAAACCGCCGGGCGCCGGCTTCAATGGCGCGCCATCCGCTTCGGATCCGATCAGCCTGTCCGAAATCCTTCAATCCGGCATGTGGGGCCGGCTGGCCGACGCAGACCTGCTGGATCACCAAATGCCGATGTTCCAACCGGTTGGCGGCATGGACATGATCGCGCAGGCATTTGCACGGGAAGTGGGTGACCTGATCCGCTTCAATTCCAAAGTCGTTTCGCTGCAACAGGACGATGATGGCGTGAAAGTCGCCTACGAAGACACTCGCACAGGCGACACACTGACAGCTCAAGCGGACTGGTGTGTTTGTACCGTACCATTCTCGATCCTTGGCCAGATGGATCACAATCTGTCACCGGAACTCACGGCGGCGGTGAACAACGTCTTCTATCGCGGATCCGCCAAATGGGGCCTCGAATTCAAACGCCGGTTCTGGGAGCAGGATGAACATATCTATGGCGGGATCAGCTATACCGATCTTCCCATTGAAATGATCTCTTACCCCTCAACAGGCCTCTTCACCAAGGGCCCGGCCGTCTTGCTGGGCGGCTACACATGGGATGACGCGCAGGCATACGAGTTCAACGCCATGCAACCGGAAGACAGGATCAAATGGGCACTTGAATTCGGGTCGAAACTCCATCCGCAATATCTTGAAGAATTCAAGACCGGCGTCAGCGTCGTCTGGCACAAGGTGCCATGGGTGCTCGGCTGCTTCGGTATCTGGCGGGACAAGGAAGCTCACTACGCAAATGCGGTGAAGATCGACAACCGTGTTGTCTGCGCCGGCGAGCACGTGTCTTATCTCGGTGCCTGGCTGGAAGGCGCAATTGAATCTTCACTCGACGCGATTGGCCGTCTGCATGACAAGGTGATCAACGGATGAGACATCAAGCCCGATTCCCCCGCACCGCGCTGACCGTTCTCGCTTTCTCGGCCGTTGCCCTCAACATGCAGGCCGATCAAGGCATCCCTGAAATTACAAGCTTCGAACCGACGCCACTTGAGAAGAAAATATTCGACGGCCCGGGCGTCACTGTGACCAGCGGCGAAGAGATTTACTCCACGCTCTGTGCGGGCTGCCATATGCCAAAAGGTGAAGGCGCAGTTGGCGGTGGCATGTACCCCGCCCTCGCGGGGAATGATAAGCTTGAGTATCCGGATTATGCTGTCTTCATCGTCCTGAACGGGTACAAAGCAATGCCATCATTCGCCCACACGCTTTCCGACGAGCAGGTTGCCGCGGTCGTCAATTACCTGCAGTCCGGACTGGGTGAAAATTCTTATGAACCGGCCGCAACTGTCGAACAGGTCGAGCTAAGCCGGCCTCAATAATCTGAATACGGAGTGAAACCTATGCGCTTTACCATCCCTTTTCTTTCGATTGCCGCCGTCGCGCTTGCTGCCTGCGGCGCCGCCGACAGTGAAGTCATCCGTCACAAGATTCCAGGATCCGACTTCCCGATCCTTCAAGCGGTTGAAGTGCCCGCAGATGCGACACTGGTCTACCTGAGCGGCGCCGGCCCGGCGGTCACCGACGAAACTGCTGAACCGCGAACCCCGGCGGCCTATGGGGATATTACAACCCAGACCGAAACCACTCTGGCGACGATCGAATCCCGCCTTGAGGGTCTCGGATTGACGATGAGTGATGTCATCAAAATGCAGGTCTATATTGTTGCCGCTCCGGGCGAAGACTCGCTGGACTTTGGCGGCTTCATGGAAGGTTACGTGAAGTTCTTCGGGACAGAAGAGCAACCGAACCTGCCGACCCGCTCGGTGTTCGAGGTCGCCGGTCTCGCCAACCCGGGTTGGCTGATCGAAATCGAAGTTGTTGCTGTTCGCGACTAGTTTCTACGTTCCGGCGTTTCTCAGCGCCGGAACGCTCTTTCCGGGCTTTGCTTGCCCCTACGCAAATCATTTCCTTCACCGGTAAGGCATGTATGATCCCCAAAAATACCATTGGGGAGAGACATGCACTACGCAGAACTTCTGAAGGCGCGCGAGGAACTGACCGGTCCGGGCGGTGATTTCGAAATCACCGAGGCTGAGGTTCTTGGCCACACGCTCCGTGTTTACAAGAATGCCCCACCGAGCATTCGCGAAGTCTGGCTCGCCAGCAGGGATTTCGCCGACCGGACCTATCTTGTCTATGAAGGTGAGCGCCTCACCTATGCCGAAGCGCACAAGCAGACGGATGCCATAGCAGCGTGGTTGTTCGATCATGGCGTCCAGCCGGGCGACCGGGTCGCCGTGGCCATGCGCAACTATCCGGAGTGGCTTCTCATTTACTGGGCCTGTGTGTCGGTCGGGATCACCGTGGTTGGCATGAACGCCTGGTGGACCGCCGAGGAAATGGCCTACGCCTTGAAAGACTCCGAACCGAAAGTCCTGTTCCTCGATGCTGAACGGCTCGAACGGATCAGGGGCCGCGATGACCTGACAGGCTCAATGAAAGTCGTCGGAGTCCGGATCCCCGACTTGCCGGCTAACGTAATACCGTGGAGCGACGTCATCTCCCACGGCGGCGAGATGCCGGATGTTACTGTCGACCCCGACTCTGATGCGTGTATCTTCTATACGTCTGGCACGACCGGCTTTCCCAAGGGGGCCCAACTCACCCAACGCGGGTGCGTCGCCAATCTCATGAACATGATGTATGCCGGGGCTTCCACGGCACTTGCGATTCAGCGCGCAACCGGCATCGAACCTCCGGAAGATCCGCCGCCACCCGTGTCCCTCCTGACGACGCCTCTTTTCCACGTCACCGCCAACAATTGCGGCGCGTACGCCACCACAGCGGCCGGTGGCACGATCATCCTGATGTACCGCTGGGATGCCGGCGAAGCGCTGAAAATCATCGAGCGCGAGAAAGTTACCAGCCTAGGCGGCGTGCCGGTCATGGGTCGGGAACTGATCAATCACCCAGACTTTGCCAAGACCGATACATCCAGCCTTGTCCAGCTTTCGGGCGGTGGGGCACAGGTGCCGCCTGATCTGGTCCACAAGATCGAATCCAGCATCGCGACCGCCCGCCCGGCCACCGGGTATGGCATGACCGAAACATGCGGAATCATTACTTCCGTTTCGGCGGATTTCTTCGTCGACAAGCCGGACAGCGCCGGACCGTCCATGCCGAACTTCGAGGTCAAATGCGTGGACGAGCTCGGTGAAACCGTCGCCCCCGGCGAGCTGGGCGAGCTCTGGGTCAAAGGCTCCTCGGTCATCAAGGGCTATATCAACCGTCCCGAAGCAACCGCGGAATCGATCACCGATGGATGGCTCCACACCGGCGATATCGCCCGGATCGACAAGGACGGGTTCATCTATATCGTCGACCGCAAAAAGGACATGGTCCTTCGCGGCGGCGAAAACGTCTACTGCGCCGAAGTGGAATCTGTTGCTTATACTCATCCGGCAGTTGCCGAGTGCAGTGTGTTTGGCGTCCCTGACGATCGGCTGGGAGAAGAAGTAGGTATCGCCATCGTCCTGAAGCCAGGCGAAAAACTGACCGCTGACGAATTCCGGGCTCACTGTGCAACCACCATGGCGAAGCACAAAGTGCCCCGCTATGTCTGGTTCATCGCGGATGCCCTGCCCCGGAATGCCAGTGGCAAGTTCGTGAAACGTGACCTGCGTGACCGTCTGAGCGCCGAACTCCAGAACGCCGGGCAATAAACCTGCACCATTGATCGTGGGGCGGCCTGAGCCCGGCCGCCCTAGATCAGCTTGTGTCGAATTTTCGCCGCCAGCGCATCCAATGTCAGCACCGACAGGAAAATTATCAGCAAGATCGTCGCGACATGGTCGTATTGGAACATGTCGTACCGACCTTTCAGCTCCTGCCCGATCCCGCCAGCCCCAACGAGGCCGATTACCGTGCCCATACGGATATTGCGATCGAGGATATAGAAGCTCAGCGCGGTATAACTTGGCAACACTTGTGGCAGCACGGCCAAGCGCAATACAGCAAAGTTGCCCGCCCCGGTCGCGCGTACGGCATCCTGCGGAACCTTGTCGGCCGCCTCGATCTCCTCAGCGAAGAACTTGGCCAGGAACCCCACGCTATGTAACGCCAGAGCAAGAATACCTGCGATGGCGCCAAATCCGAACGCCAACACCAGAAAGAGCGCGCTGATCAGCTCCGGGACAGCACGCAGGAACGAAATGAAGCTGCGCGCGATTGCATACAGTGCCGAGTGGGGGGTGAAATTGCGCGCGGCAATCCAGGACAATGGCAGGCTCATCAATACGGCAAACAGGCTGGCCCATATGGCCATCTCCACCGTTTCCAACATCTTGCCGAGCGTAAAGGTCAGATATCCGGCAGGCTCGACGAGAAATGTTTTCTCCACAGTCGTCGTTGTCATCTGCATGGTCTCAGGGTCCAGCGCAGATTCTTCCACTCGCTCAGTTTCGAGACGTGAAAACAGAGGAAGGCGCGCCGGATCGAAATCGTCGATCAGGGATACCGGTGTTCGCTCCGCGATGGCGATCGGGTACATCTGTTGAGTGACGCTGCCGATGCCCCGCCCGATCTGGGACGATTCCTTAAATCCTACACTTGCCTGAAGAAATTCACCCAATTGGCTGGAAAGCCGGTGCAGTTCGATCCGATGAGCAGAAACGGACAGTAGCACGAACGCAACCACAACCGTCAGAACAGTCTTCCAGCCAAAAGCCGGGCGCACGCGCCAATGCGCAGCGTCCACACGTCCGGTCACCGCGCTCTCTGACATATCAGGCTACCGCCATTGAAAGAGAAAAGCCTTCACGTTCCACGCCAAAGATGCGGGCAAGCATGTCCTGGCTGAGCTGGCTTGGTGGACCGTCAAATACGATCCGCCCCTCACGTAACCCGATGATGCGGTCAGCATAGGTGCGAGAGAGGTTAATCTGGTGTAACGAACAGAGAACTGCTGCGCCCTGCTCCTCTGCGCACCGGCGGAGCAGCCCCATGACATCCTGCGCCGTTTGCGGATCGAGACTGGCAACCGGCTCGTCTGCCAGGATCAGTTTTGGAAAATTGATCAGAGCACGGGCTATGCCGACACGCTGCTTCTGGCCACCGGAAAGACCGCTCACCGGCCGGTTCACATGCCCCTCTTCCAGACCGACGTGCGCAAGCAAACCGCAGGCTCTATCCTGAACAGACTTTGAATAGGCTTGGAACAACACTCGCCACATTGGCAAATCAGGCACCGTGCCGGCCATGACGTTCTGCGCCGCCGTCAGGCGTGCTGAAAGGCCAAAATCCTGATGCACCATGCCGACATTGCGGCGTAGGTTGCGCATCGTTCTCGGCGAGAGTTTCACCCCGCCGACATCAATGAATCCCGCGTCCAGTGGGGTTAGACCGATAACCGAGCGCAGCAGTGTGGTTTTACCGGATCCAGACGCACCGAGCAGAACACAGAAGCTCCCCGGCTCAATCCGCAGAGACACACTGTCAAGGACAGTTGGACCGTCCGCAAAGGTCTTGCACGCGGCATCAACCGTCAGAACTGCCTGGGGGCCTATTGGACAGGATCGCGTATTGTTCATTCGGTTCAATCAGGAGCCGGACTTGAGCAAAATGGCGGCTTGATAGTCGGTGTCGATAAAGCCGATCGTACTTGCCATTGCTTCGAACAGTTCATCGGAAGCATCTGTGTTGTAACGATCCACCTGTTTGCCACCATAGCCCCGGATGGACTCTGGCCGGATACCAGGCATCTTATGAACACTACCAAGAGAAGACCTGAGAGAAGCCTTCACAGACGGCGACAATCCCGGATGCATCGCAATGGGGGGATTCGGAATTGGGTCCGACTTAATCAGCAGGCGGAATCCTGACGCGCTAAGGCCACCCTGATTTACCGCCCGCTCAAACGATATGAATGATGCGCCAGCAGCATCGACCAGGCCATTCTGCAGCGCCAGCAGGCTGTTAGCGTGGCTCCCCGTAATACGAACAGCATCAAGATCCCGAAGCGGATCAACACCGGCTTTCGATAACATCGCCAGCGGGTAGGAAAAGCTGCTTGCCGAGTGCTGTGATCCAAGCGCTATGGACTTTCCGATCAGATCATCTGGAGTGTCGATCCCGGAATCCCGGGACACAAAGACACCCGCATAATAGGTCGAACTGCCGTCTCGTTCTTCAATGGCTAAAAGGTCTGCGCAGCCGCGCTTGTGCGCTTCCACATAAGACACAGGCCCGAGCCAGGCAATTTCCGCCTGGCCAGCGCACATGCCTTCGATAACCGCAGAATAGCTTTGCCCGGTCTGGACATCGAAATGGATTCCGCTGGTGCGGGTTATTGCATTGAACAATGGGAGAAAATCGGCCCGCGTTCCATCTTCTGTCCCGCCATCCGCCGGAATTAACAGCACACGGAGCGGACTGCCCGCCGCGCCGGTACGCTCAGCACTGGCCGGGAATCCGCCTAGGCAAAAACCCATCAGGACGATCAGGAGCATTCCCAGACGCATGTCAGACCCCTCTCAATCCAGGCAGCGCCCCCTTGTGCGCCGCAACAATACTCAGGATCTTCGATAACAGCCGCTTGTGACATTGGTGTAACGGAGTCAGTGCATTCTTGACCTTTCTTGAACTAAATTCAATTATTGTGATACGAACCTTAGGAAGCGATCAATGTCCGAGAGCAAACCCAAACGCAAAGCCGCAACCAAAAAGCGCGGCGACGTTCCAATCGTCGACAATGTGATGACGCGCATCCGGGTGCGTCACGCTTCTCTCGGTCCAAGCACTCGCTCCATAGCTGATTTTATCCTGGAGAACCCCCGCCAGGTAGTCGGCATGTCCGTCACCGAACTTGCTGAAGCAACGGGTGCCAGCGACGGAAGCGTCATCAACCTTTGCCGCCAGCTGGATTTGTCCGGTTTTCAACAGCTCAAACTCAGCCTAGCCCAGGAAGTCGTTCAGCCCGTCCAGTTCATCCACGAAGACCTACGTCCCTCGGACACAACACCGACCGTATGCCGGAAAACCTTCCACGCCGGTATTCAGGCCTTGCGTGACACGCTCTCGATTCTGGATGCTGATGCTGTCGACGAAGCTGTCCGCATTATCCGCGCGGCCGATCGTGTAGAAATATATGGCATTGGTTCCTCCGCCCCCATTGCAGAGGACGCGCAGTATCGCATGCTGCGGATCGGCATTGATGCCAAAGTCGTCGTGGACAGCCACATACAGGCGATCAGCGCCTCACGTACGGGACCGAAAGTGGCCGTGCTGACCATATCTCACTCAGGCGCGACGCACGAAACACTTGCCGCAACACGCCTCGCCAAAGAGGCTGGCGCCAAGACAATCATCGTCACGAACTTCTCCAGTTCGCCCCTGCAAGCCTATGCAGACGTGAAACTTTTCACCATGGCCCGCGAGACCAAGTTCCGGACCGAGGCCATGACCAGCCGCATCGCGCAGCTTTGCGTGCTTGACGCGCTGATCGCGGCGCTCGCCCTCGCCGATTATGACCGCGCGACCGACACACTCCGGAAAACATTCGATGTTTTGTCCTTGAAGCGCTTCTAGAAACTGACTTCCCGAGCTAGGGCCTCCAGCACACCCGGTTCATCCGCACGAACCATCAGGGAATGCATGCCTAATCCCTGCGCCCCCGCCAGATCGGTGGCAGGATTATCCCCCAGCATGACAACCATCTCAGGTGAGAGATCGAGTGCACGGCAGGCTTTCAGATAAAGCCCGGGCTTCGGCTTTCCTACGACCTCCATATCCACAGCATCGAGATTTACGCACGATCCGAGTGCTGACAGGAGCGCCCCTGTCTCTGGCTTGATCCGCCCCTCGGCGCCGGGATGCGTGAGATCCGGATTTGCAACAATCAGGCGCGCACCCTTCCGAAGCGCATTCGCAGCGCGCTCCAGTCGGCTATAGCTAAACCGCGTATCCCGTAGCAGGACAACCACATCCGCTTCATCCCGGTTCAGCCGAATGCCAGTATTGCGAGCGACAGCCCGCATACGCGGATGCGCCAGAACCATGACATCGACCAACCCCGCCTTGGACGCGCGATCAATTGCCTCGACACCCGCCAGCACGATTTGTTCACGCTGCATGGTAATGCCGGAACTGGAAAGTATCTCCAGGAAGTCATCCACGGTATTGGTGGAATTATTCGATACGATGGCTGCCCGGGTCTGGTGCGCCCGCAGAAAAGCGGCGGCTGACTCGGTCAATTGATTGTCGATGGCACAGCAACCATCCCAGTCGATAAGGAAGCCTCTGGCCGATTGCGCAACGTGCGCGATCTCGGCCGATGAGGCGGGCAAAAAGCCATGCGCCATGCAATTCACTCCAGAACTCAATCCGATATTTGAATTTTTCTCAATTACAAACCAAGTCTAATGTAAATACTATTCATATCAATTTTATTCAAAGTTCACAGAAGTGTTGCGATGGCTGTCTAGATCGGCGGCGTGGCGAGTGCGGTCAACCGACCGCCCGCGCCCGGCTCGTCGATGTCCGGCGGGTGATGGGGTTATTTGGAGACACCAGCCATGAAACAGAAACTGAAAAGCAGCGTAAAATTCTGCTTGAGCGCACTGATGGCGTCGAGCGTCATTCAGGCTGCGATTGCAGAACCGGAGCCGGATGGGGGTGATACACGCCGACTCGAAACAATTCGCGTCGAAGGCCAGGCCGTCGACGCTCTGACATCTGACATTGCTGTCGACTTTGCCGAGTTTGGCACCCAGGTCCAGCTGATCAGCTCTGAAGAAATTGAAACCGGCGGCTTCACCAATTTTGGCGAACTCGCGTCCGGCCTGATACGCGGCGCCAACATCGGCTACTCGCCGGATGAAGGTGAGTTTACCATCCGTATCGATGGCGGCACCGACCGGGACACGCTGCTCCTGGTGGATGGCGTCCCCTATTTCGACCGGTCTTCCCCGCTGGAAGACCTCTGGCCCGCGACGGCCATTGATCCTCGCATGATCGATAGCGTGGAAGTCTACCGCGGCGGTAACAGCCTTTACTTCGGCTCCAATGGCGGCCTCGGCGTCGTCAGCGTTCGCACCAAGGAGCCTGATGGCACCACCAAAGGTCAGTTCGGCGTGTATGCAGGCGCCTTCAAGACGCGCGAAATCTACGGAAACATGTCCCTGCCGCTCGATAAGGACGGCAAGCACTCCATCCTCGTGTTCGGCCGCTCCTATGAAACGGATGCCCACGAGCTGTTCAGCAAGGAAGCTTATGGCGACAACGTCCTGGCCCTTGGCGGACGTCATGAATTCCCGTACAGCTACAATAGTCTGGGTCTGAAGTATCTCTGGCAGATCGGACCGGACACAGAGTTCCGCGCCGGCGCGACTTACTCGACCATCGACTTCCGCGATTCCTTCCCGCAAAGCACGGTATTCCAGCCGAACTTTACGGAATTCCCGATCTATAACGCGGCCTTCAAGCACCGCTTTAACGACAAGCTCAAGATCAATCTGGAAGCGCACTACCAGGATCCGCAGCTGAAGAACAACGAGATCGACGCCCGCATCTGTCAGATCCCGCGTCTTGGCGACCTGCCATCCGACATCCAGGCAATTGCAGCAGATCAAGGCATCACGGGCTTCTCGACTGCCGCAGCTTTTGAAGCCTTTGCTGCATCAGTACCGGGCCTGCCAGCCGGCTGTGTGACCAACCCCTACGGCAGCGCCGGCAGTGCGGGTGATGACAACTGGAACGGTGGCAGCAGCTACTACATCAACCAGGATCCTGACAGCCCGTTCTACGGCCAGCCCTACGGTACGATCGAGAACCCGTTCCCGATTGGCGCCCCTATCGGCTATGTCGTCCAGTCCACTGCGTCCTTCGGTGACGGCGGTCTGACCAAGGGTTTTGGCACCACTGACCAACGTGAATCCGGTTATGTCGACTATGGATTCAACGCCCGGGCCACCTACACGCTGAATGACTATGTTGAAATCGTCGCCGGTGTTCAGAACACCAGCTACAAGGACAATTCGGACGACTCCTTCGGGGTACGCGATGTGAAGCTGACCAGCACAGGTGTCTATGGCGACCTGCGCCTGTCCCTCCCCGTTCTTGAAGGCTTCAGCGGTTCGTTCGCTGCCCGTCAGGACTTCAATGACAATTTCGATGACCAGTCCGTCTGGAAAGTCGGCCTGCGCCAGAACTTCGGCTACGGCCTCTATGCTCGCGGCTCGGGCGGCACATCCTACAGCCTTCCGAAGATTGACGAGATTGGTGCGTTCGGTGCCGGTGCAAACATCAACCCCGGCCTGCAGCCGCAGGAAGTCGACGCGTTCAACGTGGGTGCCGGTATCGACGGTGACATCTTTGGCGGCACGTACAACGTCGAAGTCGGCTACTTCGAAACAGACATCAAGAACCTGTTCTCCAGCCGTGCTGTCGGCGCTGTCTGCCTCGAATATGCCAACGATCTGACAAATCCGCTGTTCGATAACCTGACCAACGACACGGCCGCTATCGAACAAAACCGTCGGAACATCATCGCGCCGGATGACTTCTGCTCTACCGCAGCCAACGGTCTTTCCGATCCGGGTGAAACGGTCGCCGTCAATGCTCTAGCCAATCAGGACATCAAGGGCTTCACCATCGACGTCGCGTTCGACTTCGATAAGTGGCAGGCAGACTTCAGTTACACCGACATGGAATCGCTGGAGCCAAACCCGGTCTACGGCACTCTGGCTCGTCTGGATGGCACATCGACCAATCTTGACTTTGTGATCCCGGGTGCTGCGGGGAATTCAGAGCTCCGTCAGTCTTCGGAACGTCCTGAATGGACCCTGTCAGGCCTTGTCACCTACACGCCGAACGAAAACTGGGTGTTCTCACTGAACCCGCGTTGGCAGGGTCCTGAATGGGCTTATGCTGGGACCAGCCTGGCCCGCCTTGTCGACACCGATGGAAATCGTGTTGTCGAGGACATGAACTTCGGTGACTACTTCGTCCTGAACGGTTCGGTTCAATACTTCATGGGTGATGAAAAGCAGCACCGCTTCCTGATCCGAGGCGTGAACCTGCTTGGCGAAGATTATTTCGAGCGCGCATCCGGTGGGTCCACCTATACCCGTGACCGGGCAGTTGTCCGGGGCGAGATCGGCCCGAACGACAGCGCTTACTACAGGCAGTATGGCTGGAACGGTAAACCGCGGTCTTTCTGGATCCAGTACGAGTACTCGTTCTAACCACACTCAGGACCCGGCCAGTCTTTCCCCGCTGGCCGGGTCTCCCTTGTTTTGGGACGGGAACATTTCTACCAGTGAAAGGCACCCCGGACAAACCAGTTTCCCCCGGTGAATCCAAATGGCGCGAACGTGTTGTACATGTTCGACCCATTGATCTCGCTCGGCTCATTGATCTGCTCAGGATATGTGTTGAGTAAATTGTTCGCCCCGGCATAAACGGTGAAGTTTTCCGAAAGGGCGTAGCCGATTTCGAGGTCTGCGATCCATTCCGGGTCCACATCATAATCCTCATCCGGATTTGTTGCATTACGGACCATATAACGGCCGAAGCGTGTTGTCCGGAAAGTCGTCTTGAACGGACCATACTCCCAGCCAACGCCAAGACTGATCTTGGAATCGGGAATAGTGTCCGTCAGGGCTGCCCGCTTGCTCCGGTCAAATATATCAATACCCCCCAGCGCCTCCAGCTCAGGCGGATTCTCGACGATTCTGCGTATATCTGTTTCGTTCCTGTTGAACCCGCCGATAAATCTGAAGCTGCCATACTCCGTATGCGCCCGGTAAGTCGCAACAATATCGAGTCCGCGCGTACGCGTGTCGATGGCATTTGTATAGTACTGTCCACTAATCCCTGGCGAGAGCTCATTTGCGACGAGCAGCGCCTGGATCTGATCGCCAATGGTTGTGATGCCGTCCGCTGAAAGGCGCGTGTCCAATGGAGAGAACGTGGAAGTTACAACGATCCGGTCATCCAGATCGATCTGGTAAGCATCCACCGTCACCGAAAGGTTCGAGTTTGGGGTCAACGCGAATCCAAAGCTTGTATTCCTCGACGTCTCCGGTTGCAGCGGAGACGCCCCAAGGGCACGGGCTGCAACCGAATTGACCGGCAGATTCTTGAGCAACAAAAGCTCGGCTTCTCCATCGCCATCCAGATCCCGGAACTGGCTGGTGGTCGACGCATACGCTTGCTGGGCCAGAGACGGCGCGCGGAACCCGGTATTGAAAGACCCACGGAGCGTGAGCCAATCAGTCACAGCATACCGGCCGCCGGCCTTGTAAATAATCTCATCGCCGGCAGCGTCATCAAAATCTTCGTATCGCAAAGCCGCATTCAGGAACAAGTTTTCCGATAGGCTCCAGCCCAATTCGCCATATGCGCTGAGGTTTGTTCGACGGATTGCGCCTGAATCATCCGGACGGAAGCCGGGCGTCGCCTGGGCCCCCGGCGGAAGAAGCTCGCCGGCAAAGGGCTGCCCCTCCGGTCGGACATAATCTCCAGCGATCCAGCTAGCTTCTTCCCCTTCTTCGATTTCATATCTTTCGAGCCGGTGCTGAAGGCCGAAGGAGACCTGTATTGCCCCCGCCCTGTACAGCTCCTGCAGCTTCGTCACATCCAGCGCATTGACCCATTCAGAAGAGATGAGGTGACCAATATTAAACTGGGTTGGACTGGAAGGCCCGAGACTGGCATTGAGCCCATTGGTATTCTTCCAATCGGTAATGTCGGTGCCAAAGCCCGACGATACATCCCAAGCCCAGCCGTTTGCAGATTCCCCCCGGAAACCGGCAACCAGTTCAAAGTCATCTTCCTCGATCACCAGGCGCGGACGAAACCCATCCGGATAAACTTCCGGCAGCGAAACAATTCTGTTTGGTGCACGGAATGACCAGTTTAACTCGGACTTTCGAAACCCGTATGTCCCGAAAGAATAGAATTCCATATCTGCGAAATCATAGCTGAAGTTCCCGCCGAAAATATGCGATATCTGCGGAAATGCCCCATAGTTCTGCGTGATCATACGATCGATTGTCGCTTCCCGCGGATCGCGCGCGCCACCTTCCAGCAGCGGGTAAAGATTGACACGGTCCGAGATCGGCACAGCCCTGTTGGATTCTTCCCGGCTCATGAAATTGTAGAACAGGTTAAGGCTGCCGGATTGTCCAATGGATATGCCGTTTCCAGCGGACACAGTGAAGAACTCACCATCATTACGGTCAAAGTTCTGCCCTGCGCTGATCGAGAGATCCCCGTCGTCGGGGTCATCCTTGAGGATGATATTGATGACACCAGCAATCGCGTCAGAGCCATATTGAGCCGCAGCCCCGTCTCTCAGAACTTCGACGCGGGAGATCGCTGACGACGGGAGCATATTGAAGTCGGCACCGGCCGCGCCATTGTAGAGCGAAGACACCGAGTTGATCAGAGCGGTCTTGTGCCGACGCTTGCCATTCACAAGAACCAGCGTGTGATCGGGGTTCAATCCTCGCATACCGCCACTCGCGATTATGCTTGCTGTACCACCGCCACCACGGGTCGGCAGGTTGAAGGACGGGATCAGGTAGCGGAATGATCCATAAATGCCGGTTGAACTGCCTTGCTGCATATCCTGATAGGTCAAAACATCGATGGGAGTTGGGCTGTCGGTTACTGATCGAGGCGCACCTCTGACCCCGGTTACAACAACCGTATCCTGAGTACTTGGTCCTTCTTCGATCTCAGTTTCCGGAACCATAGGGATATTCAAAGGAGAGGGTTTTGGCTCGCCGACTGGAACAGGAGGGGGCGGCGGTGGAAGTTCCACAGCTTCCGGGGTGCTCTGTTGCAAGGTCAACGCACCATTATCAAGTTTTTCGACCTCCAGACCGGTGCCCTTGAGGAGCATTGTCAAGGCCGCTTCATGGTTCAGTCGGCCTTTGACCCTGTGAGATGTTTTGCCTTCCAGGATCCCGGAAGGCACCACAATTACTATCTTGGATTGTTCCGAGTACGCCATAAGGGCGTGCGCAAGTGGTTGCGCATCGATCTCGTAATAAGATGGTTTTGCGCCTGCAGGATCAGCAAATACTGGCGCCCCCTGAAGGATAAACAGGAACACCACGCCAGCCAGACCAGCTCTGCTGAGCGGACTTCTGACCTCTGGCATTCTCTACTCACCCCTCAAACTTCGAAAAGGCTCCGAATTGCCCGGCCTGAACGTTAACAATGACTCTGTGATGAGAGCGTCTGTGCTGCCGTGATGACAACGCCTAGTGAACGATCGTGCCTTGGAAAATATGTCCGCCAGGCCGGGCAAACGCACCAGTGCAAAGCCGGCGTAATGGCAATCGATTGCTCCACGCGCGGAAAATGCGCGCCCATGTCCATATTTTTGTCAGAGTGTTCCGGGCGATCTCAGCTGGCCGGAAGAAAGACTACTTTGGAGGGATCGGCGCGGTCTATCGACAGGGGATACGAAGCTTCCAGCGCAAAAAGAAACTGGTCGACATTATCCGATCCAAAGGCAGCGGTGACACGAACCTCGCCCAACGCGGAATCCGAGAAAACGAAATTGCGATCATCATAGCGGTGCAGGTCTGCAACAATGTCATCGAGACTGACATCGTCATATGCCAGCCAGCCCGATCGCCAGCTCGCGGCCTTTTCAGGGTCAATCGTTTCAATCTGGCGTTGGTCCTGGCCGATCATCGCGGTCACCTTGTCGCCGGCCGTCAGCACGTCTTTCACGAGGGTGCCGTGACGTTTTTCGGTGGCTTCGGGGTTCCGGGCCTTGATGACCTCCACCACACCTTCAACCACCGACACCATCACCGAACTGGACGACTGGCGGACATCGAATTGCGTTCCGACGACGCGCACCAGCCGATCACCGGCCTGAACATAAAATGGATGGCTCTTGTCGGGGGCGACGTCGAAGAAAGCTTCACCTTCCTCAAGCGCGACGGTTCGCAGACCATCTTCGAACTTGTATTCGATCCGGGACCTGGCGCCCAATGTGACGACAGTGCCATCCGGCAGGGTCACGGCACGGATCTCGGCGACCTGGGTCTCAATCGCGGGCAAAGCCGCTGCCTGCAGATTTTCGACGGTACTCGGCCGCTCATGGAGCGACACACCGACTGTGGCCGCCAGGACCAACGCCGCGGCCATGACGCCGCCTGCCACAGCGCGGATGGGTGAAAAGGAACGCTTTGGCGCTGCGTGCGTCTGCAAAGCGGTTTCGACCCGTCCGCCCAGAGCCCTTTCTGGCACACCGCAAGGCAGCCCAAGGTCCATCATGATCTGCTCATAGTCATGGAATGCTTGGGCATGATCAGCGTTCGCAGCCAGCCAGGTTTCGAACTCTGCGAGCTTGTCTGCCGTGGCATAACCGGAATTCAAGTATACGACCCAGGACCGCGCCTGCGCCTCCACACGTTCGGTGTAGCCTTTGTTTTTATTGGAATCTGGCCGCACCAAACTCAAACTTTCCTCCCGAACTGCTAGCGCTTCAGCGCTTGCGACAGACTGGCGAGTGCCTTGTCCATTTGCCTGTAGACATCGCCATAAGACCATCCCGTTTCATCGGCAATCTGCTGATAAGTATAGTTATACCGCCGCCGAAGAGTCAGGATGACCTGTTGCTTGTGAGGCAATGTTTGAAACACTGCATTGATGACTTCAAAACGCTCTTTCTCAAGTAGGACGCGCTCAGGAGACAAATCATCCAGCTGAGGGCCAGAATTTTCAGCCAGCACCGCCTTTGCGTAGTCGAGGTGACGCCCTGAGCGGCGTTTCTGGTCTAAAATGATGTTGCGAGCCGTTACGAGCAGGAAAGCCCGCGGATTTCTGACGCTTTGCGGCTCTTCCAAAGCGGCAAAGCGAATGAAAGCCGCCTGTACTGCATCTTCCGGTTCCGGAGGCCCCGCCCCGAACATGCGTCTCAGATGACCACAAAGGTCCTGCCAGTAAACGCGGTAGAGCTGCTCGAAGTTTGCCGCGTCATTTAATGCCACACGGTCGCCAGCGCTCAGCGCATCCTGATTGGATGAAAGGGATTTCGTATTGGACTTGCTCAACACCCTGCTCACAGCTCAACACCCGACCGGACATAGCCATCCCGAAGAGGCGGAAAGAAACAAGCGAGATGAGGACCGGCGTTGGCAAATGTCTGCACTTGCGCAGATCTGAAGCAATCGTGCGGATCGAATGCCAATTTTCGTTTCCTTGCCCGGCTGATATCGGAGCCGACGGGCGCGCCAACAGGACACAAATACGGTCCACCCTCGCACTCCTGCGAAGATGGACCGTATTCGAAAATCACGACATTGGGTCTGACCGGAACCTATTCCGGTTTGGTGTAGACGATCTCTCCGTTTTTCATCACTTCACTGACGCTCAAAGTGTTGGCAATATCTGCTAACGGGTCGGCATCCAGGATGGTGATATCGGCAAGATAGCCCGGCGCAATCTGACCCAGTTGGTCGCCGACACCGATTGCCTCAGCGGCCTGACTTGTCGCCAGCTTCAATACGGTTGCATTGGGCACACCAGCTTCGGAATAAACTGCAAGCTCATCATGAAGTGAAGCACCATAAGGCACGAACGGGGAGTCCGTGCCGGCAACTATTTTGCCGCCATTCTCGATGATTTCTACCAAGGCATCCTGACCGGCCTGAACGAATTCCGAACCTGCCCGCTTTCCCATCGCGAGCGTGGGAGTGACATACATTCCCGATTGCGAAATCAGGGCAATCACATCCTGATAGGAATGTCCGTTCAGAGAGCTCTTCAGGGAATATCCACGACGACTGGTGGCTCCGAAATGTTCCATCTGGTCAACGCCATTCGCGACAGCAGGATACAATTCATGCCCGGTAACCGGGATTCCGGATTCATGGGAAAGTTCGATCACCTCTTTCTGAACCGTATAATCCTGCCGCACATAGCTCTTGTAGAGGTCCAGCTTGAGTTCGGTAGAGAGGCGGACGGAATTGGCGGCCTCTTCCACCGTGCCGACTGTTTCGGAAACGCCGTATGATACTCTCGCCCCCTCGTTCAGCGGTCCGGCTGTGAACACCCGTGGCGCAGACCGGCGGCCGGCATCTGCCGCTTCCCGGCGTTCGACCGCGTGATAGGGGTCATCGCCTGTCTCACGCACGGTTGTGATGCCATACTTGAACCAGATATCGCCAAGCGCCTTTCCTTGTGTGATCGACTGGTGTGTATGGCTCTCGATCAGGCCTGGAATGACATACTTGTCTGAAGCGTCGACCAGCGTCCCGACGAGTTCGGCTGTTCCCGCTGGCTCGATGGAACTGATGACACCATCCTCAACAATGATATCCACATTTTCGAGATATTCACCTGCAGCCACGTCGAACATATGGCCAGCGCGGATCGTGTAGTCTTCGTCCGGCATATCACGGTGCCATTCAGGCTTGATGTCGAGCGTGCTTGTTTCGCCGGTAGTTCGATCGAACAACATGATGTCCGCGCCGTCGATGTAGATCAGTTTGGTTCCATCAGTTGACCAATTCGGATTTTCCCCGGCTTCGGCGACCAGAGAAATTTCCCCGAGGCTGCCATCTGCAGTCAGAGGCGCCATATAAAGAGCCCCCTGATAACGATACACGATCATGCCGTCAGACGACCAGGCGGGGCGGTTCCATTGGCGCCGTCCGAGAGAGGCATCCATGCCTTGTGGTGCCACCCATTTGGTCTCACCTTCACCTGAAGCAGGCATCAGGAGAAGGGCATTGTAGCCTTCACGGAACCTGTTGGTTTGCGGAAGACGACTAACCACGAGCACAGTATTCCCATCACTCGACCACGCGGGTGGGCTAGGCCCAAAAATCGGTTCGGAAATCACTGTCTCGCTGCCGGTAGAGACATCAACGATATTAACTGTCGCGCCGAGGAAGATTGTGATGAGCGCATCTGACAAGTATGCAATACTCGACCCATCCGGCGACCAGATCGGAGAGTTGGCAGGGCGACTTGCATCAGTTAGCTGAGTAAAGGAACCTGACGCAACTTCCAGCAACCAGACATCAGACTTGCCACCCCGGTCGCTGACGAACGCAATGCTTGAACCGTCGGGTGACCAGCTGGGAGACATGTCAATAAAATCATCATCGGTAAGCTGCTTTGTCTCGCCGCTCTCCAGGTCCGCCATCCAGAGGTCCCCAACCGCCGTGAAGACAGCGCTTTTGCCATCAGGAGACAGGGTGGGGTCAATCACACCAAGTGCCGGCTTCGCTTCCGTAGATGTGAGATCATAAACCCGGCGCTTATAGGGTGTTCGGTTCAACTCAACTGTGGCTGAAAAATCGATGTTCGTTGGCGCTTCAGCATCGGGCGCGATGACATTCACCTTGCCGTCAGCTGTGTACAGTACCGAACCGTCTGAAAGCACGGACGGCCGGAACGGGAACACATCCCCTCCTTCCACCAACAATTTTGCGTCGGAACCATCCGTGAAGGCCTGGGTAACCAGCCCCTCTCGTCCCAGAAGACCCGCAATAAAGAGAGACTCGCCGTCTGGCGCCCAGACAGGCGCACCAAGTGTATTCGCCGTATAGGCTATGCTGAACTTCTCTTCCGTATCAATATCCCGGACAACCAGTGCATCCATCTGACCATCGATAACGAATGCGAGTTTCGAACCATCCGGAGACAGGACTGGGTACACTGCGTTACCAAAGCCTGAGAAGTAAGGTGTCAACGGCGTCTCGTAGCCGGTTTCATCTGCGACAGTCAGCTGCTTCGGCTCGGCGTCTTCTTCGAGCGTAAGGGACCAGACCTGATAACCCCCTTCAGTATCGGCAGAATAAAGAAGGCTACTGCCATCGGGCGTGAATGATGGGTAACGTGCATCAGAAGGGCCAAAGGTTCGTTGGGTTAGATCCGATCCGTCAGGCTTCATTGTCCAGATCGTGAAGCCATTCTCCGCATAGGTGTAGAATGCGATCAGAGAGCCGTCCGGTGACCAGGCCGGCTCATGCGAATCCAGTTCTGCTGGTGTCAGCGCTGTCGCTTCACCACCTTCCGCAGGCAAGGACCACAGAACGCCCTGCAGCGCCAGGATCAGCATGCTGCCGTCGGGCGACATCGCCGCTGACATATTGGTTCCCTCTGTCATCTCAACGTCGATAAGCACGGGACCGGAGGCGGAAGCCTCCACCTTGCTTTCGGTCTCAGCTGTTTCACCCGGGCTACTGCAGCCAACCAGAACTGCCGACGCGAACACAAGAACTGCCCCGGCTGATTTCAATCGCATTTTATAACTCACGTGGATCTCTCCCAATTTAGAACCTTAAAACCTTAAGTCCGCTATTACCTAACGAGTACGGACATTAACTGGCCTTACCAGCCTGCCGCCATCGCCATCCGTCGAGGATCGGCCCCCGCCATGACAGCGCCGTTTTCATATGCTCGCACTCCCTGGATGCTTCCGATCGCGTAAGGTCCTACATAATCTGCCATGTGTCCCAATGCCTTTAGACCAGAGAGGCATTGCGACGAGAATCTCGATTCCAGCTGCAAGAAGCATTTGGCGCCCGGCAGGTAGAAATTCGGGTCAGCCTTCACCGCAAAGCGCGGTGCCTCAATCGCCTCCTGAATTCCCATGCCATGATCGATCAGGCTCATCAGAACCTGAAATTCACTTTGTCCGATCGTTTCTCCGCCCGGCGTTCCGAATGCAGCCCAAAGCTTGGAATTATTCATGACCACGACCGGGGAGTTGTTGAGGATCGGGATCTGTCCCGGCGCGACAAAATTCACGTTGTCTTCGTAGGGCGACGTCGACCCCAGGCGCATCCCATTGTTCAAAAGGAAGCCTGTACTGCCCGCGATCACACCGGCGCCGAAACCGCCGCCAAGTGTTGTGGTCACAACGATCGTGTTCCCTTCTTCATCAACAACGGTCAGACTTGTCGTATCGCTATATCGGGCGTCGTCGTCAGGCGTGCGCGTTGCCGACACCGGCGGAGCAGGTGCAGATGGGTCGTAACGCCGGAAATCCGTAACCTCAGGGAACGGCAAAGCCAGCGAAGGGTTTATCATGGCGCCGCGATCCGCAGCGTATGCTTTTGATACCATCGCCGCGACCGGCACGTCGGCAAATTTCGGATCCGCCGCATAGGCATAGATGTCGGCCTTGGCATGCTTGATGGCTTCGGCTTGCAGATGCAGCAGCTGCGTACTTCCCGGCTTGAGTGAGGACACGTCAAAGCGCTCTACAAGATTGGCTTGCATACAAACTTCGAGTCCGCCGCGGGAGGTCAGGGGTGTCGAATAGACTTCGTATCCTCGATAGGTCGTTTTTACCGGGTCTGCCCACTCAGCGTTGTAGGCAGCCAGGTCGGCTTTTCTCACCCAGCCACCGACTTCGCGGAAAAACCGATCAAGCTCAGCCGCAATTGGGCCGTTGTAGAAATACTCTCTTGCCGCAAGCAGTGCGGTATCGCGATCACCACCGCCAGCCAGAACCTTTTGTTCTTCTGCGACCAGCGACTCGAACGTTCTGGCGAGGTTTTCATTGGTCAGAATCTGGCGCGGCTTTGGTGTCTTCCCACCCGGCAGAAATACTTCCGCCGTGGTCGGGTGCATCTGCAAGCGCCCCTGCATGTACTCTATGATCCGGGCAATGGAGGGATCTATCGGATGGCCGTTTCTGGCCAAATCAATTGCTGGCGCAATTACATCCCCCAGAGACAGGCGCCCATGCTTGCGAAGCAGTTCGATCCAGCCGTCAAATGCACCGGGGGTCGTGGCGGCCTTTACCCCCCAGTCAAATGCTTTGGGATCGCTCTTCGGATCTAGTGCGAAAGGTGCCGCGCCGCCGAATTTCAAGGCTCTGACCTGACCGCTCGGCTTGTCATAGACTGTCGCAAATCCGTTCCCGGCAATACTGGAAGCCCACGGCTCGACCACATTGAGAACAGCCATTGTCGCGACCGCAGCATCGCCGGCTGCGCCACCTTGCATGAACATCCTCAGACCAGCCGACGCAGCGAGCGGATGACCTGCCGTGACGACGCCGCGCGGACCCGGGGTCTCGACGCGATGCGCCGCAACGTTCAGGTCACCGCTTTCGGGTGCGTCCGGCGGCCGAACTGGTTCCAGGGACGCAACACCTGAATTTGCCGCGTCTACCGGAGACACACATGCAACAGCAACGCCACTTGCGGCAATTGCGCCCGCAGTCAGAAATTTCCTACGGTCCAGACCATGAGCATCCGTATGCTCAAGCTTGTTTCGATCAGCGTTACTTTGCTCTGTGAGCTTTTTCATGAATCCCTGAGCTCCCCTTCAACACCCCATCGCCAATCGCGATGGATGGCTGATGATCAAAGCATGCAGATGAAACCAGGGTTCAGCGGTTGACAAGCAACCACCACCCCGGGACGAAAGTCCGGGGTGGCACGATTGCACCGCCCCGGACTCCATTCGGAGACCAATCCTTCTTAGAAGGATTTTTTCACATTCACATACCAGTAGCGCGGCAGCGGCTGATACAGGGACGAGAGATAACCGTAGGTATCAGCCAGCGGCGGATCTTCGTTGAACGCATTCCGCACACCAACACGAATGGCTGTGCCGTCTGTCCAGGTGTCGTTCTCGACTGTATATTGGCCGTAGAAATTCCAGGTCATATGGTCTTCGATCGGCCATGGACCATAGGTCGAGCTGCTGACGCTCGTCTGGAAAACTTCGCTGGTGTATTGCGAGAACGCACCGAACTTCCAGTTCGCGATGTCATATGCCATCGACATGGAATATTTCCACTCCGGACGCCCGTTCTCCTGGATCAGGCTACCACCGCCGGTGACAGTGACATACGGATTAACCGTTCCGTCAGCCAGCCCTTCCAGAAGAGCCGCAGCTTCAGCCGTCGGGCTCTGATAGTAGGTGTCCAGATAGGTGGCATTGAGATTGACCGAAAGCTCACCCGGACCAACCGGGACATCCCAATACGCACCATAGTCGATACCTTCGACCTTGAGCGGCGAAAGGTTGGTGAACCGGGCAATGACGTTGACCACATCGCCAACTGGCGTGAGTCCTGTGCCGGCAAAGTCCGCGATCTGCTGAGGTGTTGGGTCCGCACGGATTACGTTCGGGTTAGAGCTGCCCTGCAAACGAAGCAGATAGTCATACGACAGGGCGACAGAGTCATTCAGAAGGCCAATCGGGTTCTTCTGCTCAATGCTCCAGACATCTGCCGTGAGCGTGAGCGAACCGAACTTTTCAGGAATGAACTGAGGTTCGAACACCACGCCGTAGGACGAGCTTTCCGATTCTTCTGGTTCCAGTTCGGAGTTACCCGAGCGCAGGCTGGCAACCGTCACACCCAGCGTCGCACACTGGCTGAAGTCGGTGATCCGGCCTTGGCTGAGGGCTGCCTCACACTGGATGTAGTCCGGATAGCCATTGACGCGTTCCAGAAGCGGCGTGTTGACCACTTCAAGGTTCGGCGCCTTGAAACCCTCCGACCAGGATCCACGGAAGCGAAGACCGTCAATGACATCCCACGACATTGCGACCTTCGGCTTCGAGACTGACCCGACATCTGAGTAGTCCTCATAACGAGCCGCAGCCTGTAGATCGAGCGCCTGAACGAACGGGATGTTCATCTCAGGTGAGACCAGTGGCACAGCCAGTTCGAAATAGGCTGAAGAAACATTCCGGTTGCCTTTGACGTCCGGCGATGGGCTGTGTCCCATCAGGCTGGAGTCTGAAACGAGGTTCCCCGTGATCTGGTCATAGTAAGGCAGCGAGCCATCCTGGTGCGGATCGCGGTCGTCGTGATAGGTCTCACGACGGAACTCGATACCGCCAGCAACACCGATATCACCTGCCCAGATCGAGAACAGATCCGGCTTGGAAACTTTGAAGTCTGCCAAAGCAAGCGTGGTCTTGTTTTCACGAACCTGAGTGATGCGGAAACTGTCGATCGTTTCCTGCGAGTTGCAATCCGGAGCGCCGACATCCGGCACCGCCGGATCACCACCACAGAACGGGTTGTATGCGGTGGCGTCTGTACGGTTGATAGCCTCCTGGAACAGTCGCGAGTCATACCCGTCAGCAGAATCCTTCACGGTGGCTTCGGTATAGAGGATTGCAGAGTCCCAGTCCCATCCGAATGCATCACCTTTTGCACCAGCGAGGAGCCTGATCTGCTCGTTATCGACGACAACGTCACGTGTACCTGCATCCACGGCGCTGTAGGAGTTGATCACAAGATCCACGCCTTCTGCCGGAACGTTCGCGCTGAGCCCATCGATACGGTTTGCCGACCCAACAGGCCCCAGCGGGTTCCAGTATGCATCCGAAGCGATGTAGATCGGACCAGATCCCAGGGAACCACTGGAAGCAATAACCGCCTCTGACGTCGCATTGTAATAACCAACCTCGCCATACACTCGCAGGCTGTCGGAAACATCGTAGTTCGCGAAGCTGAACATGTTGAAGCGATCTACCGCCGGCAGCATGGTCAGCGTATCGAAAGTCTCCAGGTCGTCATGCCGCATATCTCTGTATGCAGATGTAAAGATGCTGCCTGCGCCATAACAAATGTCGCCACCGACATCGTACCGACACCCTGCACCAAAGTCCGCAGGCTGAACGTGGAAGGTGCCTGCCGCGTCAGTAAAAGCTGTGCCGTCTGCACTGATCTCACCAATAGACGTATCGACCGGCGTGAACTGCCCCCAGGGGCTCGTCCAGGTCGAACGGTTATCCCATGCGACGCCCGCCCAATTGGTGCCGTCGGTCAATGGGCGCATATCGGCGAGGTTGGTGTACTCCTGGTCAGAGCGCAGCAGGGAATCCCGCGTTGTGCCGCCGAGATAGACAGAGATGTTACCTTTGCCGTTCGCGAAATCCGTGCCGTAGAGAATATCCCCGGTGAATTCAGTCAGGTTCGTCCCTTCGGCCAGTCCATATTGAAGATTGACATCCAGACCTTCGAAGTCGGACCGGAGGACGTTGTTCACAACGCCCGCAACAGCGTCGGATCCATAAAGAGCGGCGGCGCCGTCTTTCAGAACCTCAACGCGCGCCAGCCCCTGAACCGGAACTGCATTGACGTTGTAACCAAAGACCGGAGTTTGGTTGTCGGTCTGCGATGTCGGGTGGACCACCGAGCGGCGGCCATTGATCAGAAGCAGCGTATTGCCCTGGGCCAGACCACGCAGGCTGACCGTCGACACGTCACCCCGGGCAGCGTTTGAGTTGCCACCTCCGAGATAAGTGCCGTTGAAGGTAATATCACCGGCTGAGGGAACGGTCCGGAAGAGCTCTTCTGCGGAAACCGCGCCAGTCGCCTCGATTTCGTCAGGCGATACAACCGAAACCGGAAGGGCGCCGGAAACCTTGGCACCAGCAATCTGGGAGCCAACAACCAGAACCTTTTCCATCTGGGCAGTGTCGTCTTCCGCCTCCTCTTGGGCCAACGCCCCTTGCGACAGCACACCAAGCAAAAGCGCGCTTGTAGATACTGTCATTGCACAATGCCGCATGAATCGTCCCGACTTCACGACGCGCGCGACGCCGTTCCCGTTCATCGACCCCCTCAATCCACTGGATTTCATTTTTGCTGACTCCTGAGCTTCTTTTTTCCCGCAAGTCTCCGCCTTGCCGGCAGACCCCCTGCCGGACATTCGCGCAGCTCTTGCACCCGCTGGCACGACCAAGCGCGGCCAGAACTAGTTAAATCTGTGTTCGGATTTTTTGTGCGGCCGCCGTTGACCACATTCCTTGCTCTTCATTGAGCAATAAGCAGGCTATCGGCGCACGCCTCATCGCACACGAAAAAATGTCAATATTTTTCCTTTTTGTGTCAGCTGCACACAAATGTTGCACCTGCGCAGATAAAATCATCACGCAGTACACAAAGAAATTGCGAAGAAGAAAACCATGGAAATCGCCCTCGGCACCCGAGGGGCGATTTCACTTTTTTATTCGTACACGAATTTTGTTGTTTCTAGCACCCAGACTCGATTACGCAAACGCACTAATGCTCAGTAAAACCTGACATTATCAAGCTCATACCATACTGCCTCACCGCCCGGCCTCTTGATCAGGAACCGCACATCAACGATGCCATCACCTGACCACTTAACACCTTCCGCGGGAGCACTAAGATCTTTAAACGGAATACTGACAGTTTCCCAATCTTGACCCACTTCGAATTGCCGCTCCCAGCGGCCTTCTGTGGTCGACACAGTCAAGGTGTAGGGTTTCTCATCTCCGCGCATATCGAAGACAATGCCCTGATAAGACGCCCCATCCACAGGCTGAACCGACCCAACATTCATTGGAATGACAATACCCGCCCGGGCCTCTTCGCGTAGCGCGAGATCTGCAGACAGGTGCAGCACACCTCCGCGCTCACCATCGTCGCGAATCTCAAAAACCTGCCAGCTGCGCTCCATCCCTCCATCAGGATCACCAACAACAAGAGTGTCACGCGAGGAGCGCCCATCTTCCCGGTCGAAATCATCGATGAGTGCGCTCGAAATACTGGACGATTCCATCACAGTCGAGGAAACCGGCACCGGCGCCCCCTCTCCAAACACCTTGTCTCCGCCAACGAAGGTGTATTTCGTCTTGTGCAAATCGGAAATATCTTCCCAAGGCTTACCGGCGATCAGAACCACATCGGCATCTTTGCCAACTTCGATGGAGCCGCGCTGGTCATACACCCCAACAGCGCGTGCACTGTTGGAAGTACCCGCCATCAAGGCAGCCTTCGCCGGGAGGCCCGCGCGCACCATCAATTCCATTTCGGAAAGTGTGGAGTACCCATGTGGCGTACGCGGCATTCCGGCATCGGTACCCAGCGCGATAAGGACGCCACCTTCATACAGCGCCTTCATGTTGTCCAAACCCACCTGGAACCGTGCCTGACGCGACTTGAATGTCGGATGCTCGCGCTCAAACTCCGTCGTCTCCGGTTTGTCAGGATTATAGACAGCAAGCGTCCCCGCGTAAGCCGTACCGCCAGCCTTGAGCGTGTCGATGGTTTCCTGGTCCACATGTTTGTCGAGTACGGAGTGCGCAATGATATCCACGCCGGACCGGCCGGCAATCTCAGCCCGGTCCTTGGTCACGGTATGGGTCAGAATCTTCAAGCCATGAGCATGAGCCTCTTCAACCAATGCTGTCAGGGTCGGCTCATTCATGCTCGTATTGTCGACACCGGAGCCATAACGCCAGCCATCCGTGAAAACTTTGATGACGTCAGGCTTGTAGGGCAGCAGCTCCTTGACCGCTTCGGTGGCCGCATAGGGTGTGTTGACCCACTTGGTCGTACTCTTGTCAGACCAGTCAGCGCCATGCCCGTTGGTTGTACTCATACGCGCCGCGAAATTCACACGCGGACCCGGCAGCGACTCCAGCCACTCGCGGCGAGGCGCGAAGGCTTCCGGTGGCTGGGCAAAATCATAAACGGACGTGACACCGGTCTTGGCATATTCCTGCGAAATCTGAGGCGTGGTCGCCGGCTGGCCAATCGGTGTGTAGTGAACATGCAGGTCAAAGAAGCCAGGCAAAAGTGACAGGCCGTCGCCATCAATCGCGGGTACGCCCGCGGGGGCAGGCCCGGCCGCCTTGTCGACCGACGAGATAAGACCGTCTTCAAACACCACAGTCGCTTTGTAGGGATCAGCACCCGTGCCATCGAAGACTGTGACGCCCGTGATCGCCAGATCCTGAGCAAACGCGGATCCAGCCACGCACACCGCCAAAAGGCACGAATTCAATAACCTGCCGACCATACTCGTCCTCTGCACTTTGCACGCACGTATATGAACCAGACGCTTTGAACTGACTTTCTATCCAGATCGAACAGAATTTTTTGCTCAGATTTTTTGGGGGTCATTCACGCCTCTCCGGCGGGCAAACAAACCCATTTAAAGCCTTCAATTCAGAATGTTTTATTTACGTTGCCAAAGTGGCGGTGCACGCCTCCAGCGTCCTCTACGAAACATCAGAAAACCGAAAAAGTGCTTTGATTGCATAGCTATAGACCCGATCCGCGTTCGCTGTTGGATAGACTTGGCGTGCCGATTGCGCTTAACTGTAATGTAAGTATAACAATCACCCCTCAAGCTAAACGTGAACGGGGTCAACCGAAGGCTGAGGGGAGCAAGCATGCCCGGACCGGGGCAGAATTCAGATTTGACCAAACGCCCTCAGCCCGACAATACGCCTCAGGCTTCGGATGGTGTCGAGCTGGAGACAAAAGTCTCTCCATCCCAGGACCGCGCACGCAACACATTCGAAACGATCCTGTCCGTGACCGGGGACCTGCTTTCCGAGGTCGGTTTCGAACGGTTGTCGACCAATATGGTTTGCAAGCGCGCCGGCCTCACCCCGCCAGCACTCTACCGATACTTCCCCAACAAGTACGCCATCCTTCACGAACTCGGCCGACGCCTGATGGAGGCGCAGGACCAGGCCGTTTTCGAATGGCTTCGCGAGGGGGGGATCGATACGCAGTCATTCGAGTCTTCAGCAGAAAGCATCCTGCGAATCCAGAAACGAGTAAACGAAATCACGAAGACATTTCCCGGAGGCGCCTGGGTCGTCCGCGTTATGCGGGTCATTCCCGTGCTCAAGGAAGTCCGGCTGGATTCCCGTGACCTTGTTAGCGAAGAGATCCTGGAAGCGCTCCGCAAGAACTTGCCCGACATCCCCGAAGATCGACTTGCCATGGCAACCAAGCTGACAATCGAATTGATGTTTTCGGCGACCGAGATGGCCTTGGAGGCCCCGGAGCGGGAAGAAGAAATCACGCGGGAAGTCTGCTTCCTCGTCGCAAGCTATCACGCGCGCCTGCGAAACGGCTCCTGAACCTTTTCTTTGGGGTGCAGCCTAGCTGTTGTCTTCCTGCATCAACTTCTCCATCTCGCCGAAGCGGTGCGCAACGTGAGGCAACACATCCCGGCCCACGATGCTGACCACAATGGCAGCTGTACCACCCAGCACGAAGCCCGGCACGATCTCATAGATAATGTCGGAGAGCGACTTCCCGTCGATCTCAATCGGCGCATAGAGCCAGAACAACACCGTGACAGCCCCGACAATCATGCCTGCCAACGCACCGTTCCGGGTAAGACCACGCCAATAGAGGCTGAGAAGGATAATCGGCCCGAATGCAGCGCCGAAACCGGCCCAAGCATTGCCGACCAGCGAGAGGATGTTGCTGGATCGATCAAATGCCAACCCGATCGCGACCAGCGAAACGACAAGCACAGATATCCGGCCAACCGCAACCAGCTCCCCTTGACTCGCTTCCTTGCGAAGGAACGTCTTGTAGAAGTCTTCCGTTAGCGAGCTGGAAGACACAAGCAACTGAGACGAAATCGTACTCATGATCGCCGCGAGAATGGCTGCTAGCAGGAAACCGGCCACAAGCGGGTGGAACAGAATTTGGGAAAGAATGATGAAAATCGTCTCAGGATCATCCACAGGAGTGCCGTGAGCATAAGTGTAGGCATAGCCGGCGATCCCCGTGAGCACGGCACCAATCACCGTCACGATCATCCAGCTCATGCCAATATAGCGGGCCGTGGCAATATCCTTGAGGGAACGGATAGCCATAAACCGGACGATGATGTGCGGCTGGCCGAAATAGCCAAGCCCCCAGGCAAGCAATGAGATGACCCCCATCACAGTCATGCCCTTCGGCCACATGCCGAAATAGCCAGGCTCAACGGAAGCAGCAGCCGAGGCCCAGTCACCTTCGTTCTTCAGGACGATAAAGGAAACGACTGGCACGAGGATCAACGCCACAAACATGATGCAGCCCTGAACAAAGTCGGTCAGGCTGACGGCAAGAAATCCGCCGAACAACGTGTAGGCAACAACCACACCAGCTGTCAGGAACAAGCCCAGCTGGTAATCGAGACCGAACGAGGCCTCAAACAATTTGCCACCAGCAACAACGCCCGCAGACGTATACAGTGTAAAGAAGATAACGATCACGACCGAAGAAAGAACACGCAGCGCACGTGACTTGTCGTGGAACCTCTTTTCGAAGAAGTCCGGAATGGTGATCGCGTCGTCTGCCAGCTCTGTGTAGACGCGCAGACGTGGCGCAACAAAGAGGTAGTTGAGATACGCGCCAATAACGAGACCCACAGCGATCCAGGCAGCGCTGAACCCGGACACGAAAACCGCGCCCGGAAGGCCCATGAGCATCCATCCGCTCATGTCGGATGCGCCAGCAGACAGCGCACCGACGGCTGGGTGAAGCTTACGCCCGCCCAACATGTATTCGGAAACATCACTGGTGGATTTTCGGTATGCATAAAGGCCGATGGCCAGCATCAGAACAAAGTATACCGCAAGAGAGATCAGAGCTTCGTAATTCATAGGCTCACTTTTTCAGGTGTTCGTATTTCGAAAAGGGCCAACTGAAGCGACCCATCGAGAGATTTTGCTGCCTTGGCGATTTCCGCATTGCGCCTAGAAAACGCACTCCATTGGTACGCGCGTCATGAAAGTCTGACGTCGCTTGCATGTCCTGCGTGATATCATCATGCCCTGCCCCTGCATCGCTATGAAACGCGTTACCTCAACTCGACTGCGCGCTTGTACGCTGCCTGTGTTGCCCCAATCAACAACCGGGAAAGGTCTCCGGTTCCATTCAGGGCGTTCAAGCCCGCCTCGGTGGTGCCCGCTTTACTGGTCACGGCGTTGCGCATGTCGGCCAGGTCATCGGTCGAGCCGACAGCCATCTCGATCGTTCCGGCAATGGTGTCGAGCACCAGTTTGCGGGCCTGCTCTTCTTCAAAGCCAAGCTCCTTGGCCGCTTCCATGTAGGCTCGCGCGATCTCGAAGACATAACCCGGTCCACTACCCGCAATGGCGGTCACCTTGTCGAGATCGAACTCCTCTTCGACCTCCACGATAGTGCCGGCAGCCCTCATCATCTGCTGCGCCGTCTCTTTCGCACCGTCCGGAGTCTTGTCGGTGAAATACAGGCCGCTCACGCCCTTCCCAATGCTGGCGGGCAGATTGGGCATGACGCGAATGACTGGACGCGCACCAACAATCGATTCCAGCCGCTCACAGGATACGCCCGCAGCGATGGAAAGCGCGGGAGCATCTGCCTTAAGGTGATCGAGGTAGTCCGGAATGACGTCCGCGATCAGTTGCGGCTTCACGGCGATAACCAGCAGGTCAAACGGACCACCTTCGACGTCTTCTGCTGACTTGAAGGATTTGACACGTGAATCCGGGAACGTCGCGACCGGGTCAGCGACCGAGTAAGTCATACCCGGGACATCTACCCAACGGGCCAGCAGTGATGCGCCCATATTTCCACAACCAACCATCAATACGTGCATGAAACCTCCGAATCTGAATGCCCCGCACATAGGCCGATCTTACTTTGAATTCAAATATTCTGCTGCGGTTTCCCTTCGTTTGCAGCCTGCTTTCGGAACAATTACGGACAATGAACTGTTAATTCTGGAAGAAATACGGGGCTATCACCGCATATTAAGCCAAAGACTGTTACTTTGTGCTCTAATCGTGTTGCGAACCAACCCAACGCAGCCTAGGTCGTAGCCCGAGGAACCAAGGGAGCCCTGTGTGCCTAAATCTAAGCGTATCGTTATCAAGATCGGATCCAGCCTACTGGCCAATGAAGAGCTGCTGACGCCGCGATGGGCGTTCATGCAGCAATTGCTGAACGATGTTAAAACGCTCCGCGATGATGGATATGAAGTCCTGATCTGCTCATCCGGCGCTGTCGCACTCGGATTGAACACGATCGGTGAAACACAGGAAACGGCTGGTTTGCGGGACAAGCAGGCAGCTGCCGCGTGCGGCATGCCAATCCTGCTGAATGCCTACAAGCAGGTCGCACACGAATACAGCTTCGACATCGCACAGGTGCTGATCACGCTGAAAGACCTCGAAGACCGGCGCCGCTTCCTCAATACGAAGAACACAGTGCACCGGCTGATTCAGGCCGGCATCACGCCAATCGTCAATGAGAACGACTCCATTACGACCGAAGAAATCCGCGTCGGCGACAATGACCGGCTTGCGGCCAAGGTCGCCCAGATGGTGCAGGCCGAAACTCTCATCATCCTGACCTGCGTGGATGGCCTCTACGATCGCAATCCGGAAGAGCCAGGCGCACAACTGGTCGAAACCGTGAATGACGTGAACGAATTCCTCGAAGTCACCAAAGGCGTGAGCAGTCTCGGCAGCGGTGGCATGCTGACAAAGATGCAGGCCGCAAATATGGCCCAGAACTCAGGCTGCACCACAATCATCGGGAATGGTGAAGCGGAAAATCCGGTGACCTCCCTGCTCGACGGGTCGCGCAAGCACACCAGATGCATCGCACACGACAAGCCGGCGACCGACTGGACGGCCTGGCTGACCGACCGCCTTCAGATGGCCGGCAGCATTGTGGTCTCTGAAGAGTCAGCCGACGCGCTTTGCCGCGGGGAACGCGGATTGCTGCGCCAAGACATTCAATCGATCCAGGGCACCTTCGTCCGGGGTGATGTACTCCACATCTATGATGAATCAGGAAATGAGCGCGCCCGCGGTCTCTCAAACTTCACGGCAGAGGAAACCCTGATCCTCGCGCGAAACAAGGAAATTCCTGCCAAGCAACTGCTGGGCTTCCAGACGAATGCGACCATCGTCAGCCGCGACAACATCGTTGTGCTCGATGGCCGGCACATCCAGTGGGACACGCCTCCGGAAAATGAGCTGGAGCAGATTGAGAACCGTTAGGTTCCCGGATCGCTTATATCGCCGACCTGCAGGATTGGTGCGGCATCAAGATTGTCTGCGTTCATCATGAACGCGACTTTTTGCATGCTGGAAACGAGAAGCGACTTTTCCCAGTCTGCCAACCCATTGAAAGATGACAGGAACCCCTCCTGAAGGAGCTCGGGCGCATCCACCAGGCGCCGCTTCCCCTCTTCAGTGATCACGACTTCCAGGCTCCGCCGGTCATGCTCATTGCGTTCCCGGACAACCAGCCCTGCCCGCACCAGCCGGTCCACGATCGATGTGATCGTCGCCTGCGACAGGTGAACCTGCCGCGCGATGTCACTCGGTTTCGCACGCTTGGCGCCAGCGACACTTTGCAGAACCAGCAATTGGGGCGCCGTTAATCCGGTGTCCTTCGCCAGCTTTTTGGAGTGCATATCAATGGCGCGGGTTATTTTCCGCAGCGCAACGAGAAGATCGTGATACTGGCTCATCTGGTGATGCAATAACCTGCAAGTCGCACTTGTCCAGTTCAGGACGTCGCACCCGGCCGTCCTTCCGCAGTCATCCCGCGCTGGCCCAAGGGAGGCTGCCGGAGGTCATTGTTCAGCAGGCGCAACTGGTCAGGACGATGTCAGCTTTTGCTGGTAAGATACTTTAAAATTCCGGACTCCAGATACGCATGCGAACATTGATCATCGAAGACAATCGCGAACTGGCCAGCCTGCTGGCCGAGCGTCTTGGCGCGCGCGGCATCGACAGCGACATTGCCGGCGGTATCGCCGAAGCTGACGATCACATGGCCGTTGGGCAATTCGACGTGATCATGCTGGACCTCGGCCTTCCGGATGGCGATGGAATCGACTGGCTGCGCGGCCTGCCGGCGGACCGCCCGCCCGTTCTGATCCTGTCTGCCCGCAGCACCCTGGATGACCGCGTTACCGGTCTGGACACAGGGGCGGACGATTACCTGGTCAAACCTGCCGAAGTCGAAGAAATCGCCGCCCGTCTGCGAGCGCTGATCCGCCGGCCCGGCCGCCGCGACCCGGTCGTCCTGACGGTCGGCGACGTCACCTTTGATACAACCAGCCGGCAGGCAGAACTCTCCGGCCGGCCGCTTGCAATTGGACGCAAGGAAGCGGATTTCTTGGAAATTCTCCTTCGTAATGCTGGCAAGGTCGTTCCACGCGAACGGATTGAAGGCGCACTCTATAGCGCCGCGGATCCCGTGACGCCCAACGCGCTCGAAGCTGTCGCATCAAGACTGCGGCGTAGATTCGCCGAGGCCGGTGAAGAGGACATCCTCCACACGGTCCGGGGTGTCGGGTATCTGTTCGGAAACCGGAGAACATCATGAACTCCATCGCTGGCAGATTGCTGCGCGGCCTTTTGATCTCCGGCCTTGCGGGAGGTGTCGTGCTCACCCTCATGGTGATCTATGAGTACGGCCTACTCAGCCCGAACCCACCGCCGTTCTGGCGAACAGTACGCGAGATCACCGAGCATGTGCTCGTCCCCTTTGGCGTGTTCCTCGCCCTCTTCGGCATTGGCGCGCTTCTGGTCGTGCGCCGCGTGGAGCGCCAGTTGAAAGCCATTGCAGGCGATGTCAGGGAAGCCGCGCAAGACCTTCGCAGCTACCAAATGCCACCCGACGCACTGCCTGCAGAGCTCACGCCATTTACGGACGCTGTCAACGAACTCACCAGCCGGTTGGCAGAACATGCCAGACGGCAGGAAGCCTTTGCCGCCGACGCTGCGCACGAGTTGAAAACCCCGCTCTCGATCCTCGCGCTCTCGCTCGACAAGTTGCCAGCAGAAGACGCGGCTCCCTTGCGTGCACAGATCCACGCACTGTCTGACATGGTCGACCAGCTCCTGTTGCTCGCCCGCAGCAATGCGCCGGACACGGCGCAACGTCGCAGCCTGATCGAGCCGGACAGTCTGGCCCGCCGCATCGTGGCGGAGCTCGCCCCTGCCGCGATCCAGGCTGGCAGGGAATTGTCTGTGGAAACCGACCATCCCGCCCCATTCCGCGGATTGGAGGAAGCCGTGGCGGCGTCCTTGCGGACCCTGATCGTCAATGCCCTCCGCGCCGCTCCCGAAGGCAGCGAAGTTATCGTCCGCGCGGGCCCCGGGGCTAACCTCGCTGTCATAGACGGTGGACAGGGTCTGACATCGGACGAACTGGAACGGCTCAAGGCGCGTGGCATCCGGGCTGACCGGGCCCCGGGCGGTGCAGCGGGGCTTGGCCTCGCGATTGCTGACCGGATTGCCGACTCCCATGGCGGCGAACTGGTCACCTGCCTGCCGGAGTCCTCCGGTCTTGCCCTTCGGTTTCCAACCGCTCGCCCTGCCTGATTTTTAAGCATGCGGGTGCTGCAAATTCCGCATGCCACACATGCAGATGCGCAATTCCCCGTCAGGCTGGCGTCAGTGAGCGCTGTCAGAACGTTGTCATGGACAGAAACCACGACACGGCGAGAAGACGATGGTGAATTGGGTTTTGCGCACAGCGCTTGCGGTTACCTCACTGGCAATATTAGGCGAACCGGCACTTTCCCAGACAGTTGAAGTCACTGCGGCGAGCCGGAAAGCGCTCGGCATTACGACTGAACCTGTTCGGACAGAGAGCTCCATTGAGGGTACACGGACATTTGGAACCGTGATTGCCCCTCCGGGGAACTCCTCGCCCGTCGCCAGCCCGTTCGAAGCCGTGCTGCTGGAGCCGCTGGTCATTCCCGGCATGCAAGTGGAGACCGGAGATCCGGTCGCCCTACTCTACAGTCCTGAATATGAAACGGCCCGCGCGGAAGTCGAATCCCAGCGCATCATGGCCGAACACATGGATCACCTGCTTGAGCGCGCATTGGAGCTTCGTGAACTCGGATTGCGTTCCGCGCAGGAAGCAGATGAAGCCGAGCACGATTCAAAATCGGCTCACCTTAATCTCGCAGCCTCGCAGCGCCGCCTGAGTGCGGTACGCAGCGCGGGCGGTGCCGGCCGCTTCAAGCTTGTCGCGCCTGCTTCCGGCACGGTGGCCAGCGTATCGGTCGCTGCCGGTGAGGCGGTTGGCATGTCCGAACCGTTTCTCTCGATCTTTGACGGCAAGCGCTACTGGCTTGATGTCGCGTTGCCGGAGCGTGTGGCAAACACATTCTCGATCGGGTCCTCGGTATCCCTGCCCGGATCTGCCGGAAAAGGGACTGTGGTGGCGATTGATCCCACGGTCGACGCGCGCTTGCAGTCTGTCCGAATAAAGATTGAACTGCCCACCTCGTCCTCATGGCGCCTCGGCCAATTGGTCAACCTGTCTCTCGATACAGCGGAGCAGGAAACAAATCTCGTCATTCCCGCGCGCGCCATCGTCCGCATCAACGGTACAGACTGTGTTTTCATCGATACGGGCGAAGGCTTCCGCCGTGTGGAAGTCAGCATAATCACCCGCAGCCGCGACGATGCAGTGCTGAACGCCGGCGTCTCCCCCGGCGATCAGGTCGCCGTCTCCGGTCTGGCTGCCCTTAAGAACCTCGCTGAAGGAGTCTGAGGACCGTGCTGGATCGCCTTGTTTCCTTTTCGCTCACGCAGCGTATCTTCATCCTGGGCGCCGCCCTGCTGCTGGCCATAGCCGGCCTCTATGCATCGGCCCGCCTTCCTATTGACGCCTTTCCCGAGATCGCCCCCACGCAGGTCAAGATCATCCTGAAAGCCCCTGGCATGACGCCGGAGGAAGTCGAGTCCCGCGTTGTCCGTCCGCTCGAAATGGAACTGCTCGGCATTCCCGACCAGACTGTTATGCGCGCCAAGGCGAAGTATGCGATCGCCGACGTCACCATCGATTTCAAGGAAGGCACAGACATCTATTGGGCGCGCCAGCAGGTCTCCGAACGCCTGACGGCTGTTAGTGGAGATTTCCCGGAAACGGTTTCCGGTGGCCTTGCCCCGATCTCCACCGCCCTGTCGGAAGTCTTCATGTTCACCATCGAGAGCGACGACCTCTCCCTTGAGGAGCGCCGTTCCCTGCTCGACTGGGTCATCCGCCCCGCTTTGCGCACCCTGCCGGGGGTGGCGGACGTCAACGCCCTTGGCGGTCGCGTTCGGACATTCAACATCGCACCGGACGAAGCGGCCATGGCGATGGCAGGCATCAGCCTGGATGACATCCGCACAGCGCTTGAGAACAACAATCGCAATGACGGCGCCGGCCGGATGTCAGAAGGAGAGGAAGCCCTCGTCGTTCGTTCCATCGGCGCAACCGAAAACGAAGCAGATATCGGCGCGCTGGTGATCCGTGAAACGGATGGGCAAGTCCTCCGTCTGCGTGATATTGCAACCATCCAGCTTGGCAGCCTCACACGCTACGGATCCGTCACCCGCGACGGAGCCGGCGAAGCTGTCGAAGGTATCGTTGTCGCCCTCCGCGGGGCTGATGCCCGGACGGTCATTAAAGGCGTCGAAGACAAGCTCGCTGAACTCCAGAACAGCCTGCCCGAGGGCACAAGAGTCGAAGTCTTCTACAATCGCTCCGACCTGATCGAAAAAGCAGTCTGGACAGTTACGGAAGCGCTATTGATAGCAGTTGTTCTCGTGATTGCCCTTCTCATCGTCTTCCTCGGGGATTGGCGCGCTGCGCTAGTCGTGACCCTCATCCTGCCTGCATCTGCACTGGCAACTTTCCTCCTGATGAAAATGTTTGGCCTCTCGGCGAACCTGATGAGCCTTGGCGGTCTTGCCATCGCGATCGGCATGATCGTGGATGGTGCCATCGTGGTCACGGAAAATGCCGTCGAACGCCTGCACGAGAACCCGAAATCCAGCAAGCTGCATGTCATCTATCGCGCAGCATCCGAAGTCGCTCTGCCGACCGCTTCGGGCATCTTCATCATCTGCCTCGTCTTCGTTCCGTTGCTCACGCTGCAAGGCCTTGAAGGGAAACTGTTCGCACCGGTGGCACTGGCCATCGTGTTCGCCCTCGGATCCGCCCTTCTGCTTGCGTGCACACTTATCCCGGTGCTTGCATCCTATCTGCTAAAATCCTCCGGAGCGCATGAGACCTTCCTCATGCGGGTACTTACGCCGGCATATCGCAGCCTTCTGAACCGCACCCTGAACATGCCGGTGATCGTCTACGCGGTTGCGGCAATCAGCGTGGTGTTTGCCGGCTTCGCTTACACGTCCACGGGCAAGACTTTCATGCCGACCATGAATGAGGGGGCTGTGGTGATGCAGCTCGCGGCGCTTCCCTCCATCAACCTCAATCAAAGCGAAGCCGACGCCATGCGCGCGCAAGCCGCCATTCTGGATAAGGTTCCGGAAGTTGAGCACATTGTTGGCCGCATCGGCTCGGATGAGCTCGGCCTCGATCCGATGGGCCTGAATGAAGCTGACATGTTCCTCGAACTCGCACCGCGGGAAGAGTGGCGCGGGCCGGATACGGAATGGCTGGTCGGAGAAGTCCGCAGTGTCATGGACGACTTTGTCGGCATTGAGTCCTCCTTCACCCAACCGATCGAGATGCGTGTCTCCGAAATGCTGACGGGTTCCCGGGGAGACCTGGCCGTCAAGATCTTCGGACCCAACTCCGATGAACTGGCTGATCTGGCCGGGCGTGTGGAACAAGCCATCTCGACCGTTCCGGGCGCCGCGGACGTATTCACTGCATCGAATGATGTTTCCGAGTATCTGCAGGTCGAAATCGATCCGATTCGGGCCGGCCGTCTGGGATTGGATGTCATTACAATCCAGGATGAGCTGCGGTCGCGCCTTGAAGGTGTTCTCGCTGGCGAAGTCATTGAACCAGGCCGAAGGACTCCGATCGTCATCCGTCAGAACCAGGCCGAAGGAACTGGCGCCTTTGACTTCGGCAACCTTCTGATCGTGAACCCGGCCGGCGAGATGGTGCGCCTCTCCGATGTCGCCACTGTATCCCGTGTCGCCGGGCTCGCCTCCGTTGCCCGCGAAAATGGGTCTCGCTACGCCGTGGTGCAGGCCTTCGTATCAGGGCGGGACCTTGTCGGCTTCGTCGCCGATGCTCAGGCCGCAGTCGATGCGACGGTCGCGTTGCCGGCTGGCTACACGCTGGAGTTCGGCGGTGAGTTCGAGAACCAGCGCCGCGCGTCGGCCCGCCTGTCACTGATGGTGCCGCTGTCACTCGGCCTGATCTTTATTGTCCTGTTCGGCACCCTGAGATCGATGCGGCAGGCGCTGCTGATCCTGCTGAACATTCCGTTTGCACTGGTTGGCGGGATCATCGCGCTTAGCCTGTCAGGCGAGTACCTTTCCGTTCCGGCATCGGTGGGCTTCATCGCCCTCCTCGGCATCGCTGTCCTCAATGGGCTCGTTCTGGTCACCTGTTTCAATGATCTCCGCGCACTTGGTCTCGACACGGAACAGGCCGTGCGACAGGGGGCTGAACGCCGGCTGCGTCCGGTCCTGATGACCGCGACAGCCGCTGCCCTCGGCCTCGTCCCGCTCCTGTTCGCGCATGGCCCGGGCTCCGAACTCCAACGTCCGTTGGCGATCGTTGTGGTCGGCGGGCTCGTTTCTTCCACCATTCTGACACTGTTCCTTCTGCCGGTGCTTTACCGCCGGTTCGGTGTCGACCGCACGCCAGCCGGTGTGCCGCAAGGAGAGGTTCAATGGATTCGCCCCTACGCAAACTGACGCTTGTCTGCCCGAAAAGCATTCAGCCCACCGTGCTGGACACGCTGGACGCGATTGACCCGCCGCTGCCCGGCTATACCAGCCATGATGGGCTCGGCCATGGCAGCTCGATGGATCTCGCCTCGACCGCGGAAAAGGTGAAAGGCGCGATGAAAGTCTTCACTGTGCTGATGGTCCTGCCGGAGAATGCCATTCCGCTCGTTCTGGAAACCATCCGCCAGGCCTGCCCGCGCCGCCAGATCTCCTACTGGATCGAACCCGTACTCGATTTTGGACGCCTCAAATGAAACTGCCTCTTCTTGCCGCCGCGTTTGCTGGCGCCATCTTCTTCGCCCAACCTGCCGCCAGCCAGACCGATCCTGTTGTCGACCTGATGGAACAGGCCATCCGGACGAGCCCGTCTTACCGCTCTGCTAAGGCCGATGTGGACCGGGCGAGCGCCTCGGCGCGGCGGATCGCTTCCGGCCCTTATGAGTTCGAGATGAATGCCAGCGGCGGGCAGCGCAAGATCGACGACCCTCTGGCATCGGAGAACCGGTATACGGAATGGTCTGCCGGCATTTCCCGCACTGTGCGCCTGCCGGGCAAGCGCCAGGTCGACTCCAATCTGGCGCAGCTGGAAATCGACCTTGCCGGTACCGGGCTCGACCAATCCCTGTTCGCCGAGCGGGAGAAGTTCGCTTCGCTCTGGAATACCTGGCGCCGGGCGGACCTGTTGTCGGAGTCCTCTGCGTCTCAGGCGGCGGAAGCGCTGCGCATCGCCGAACTCCAGCAGATCGCCGTGGACAAAGGTGCAGAGCGCCAGATCCGGGCGGACCAGCTGGCCGCCGAGGCCGGTTTGCTGCAATTGCAGGCCGAGCAGGACCGGACAGCCGCTCAGGTCGCCCGCGCGGCCCTGGTCGCCCGCTATCCCGATATCGTGTTTCCGGAGCGGACTGCGCCGCTCGATGTGTCCGATGAGATGATATCCCCCCTGTTCGAGGCGAATATCGAGAACACACCGTCTTATCGCCGCGCGGGCCTGGTCGCGGAACAGGCCCGGCTGAAGGCACAGCGCGCGCGGATGGAGAAGCGCCCGGACCCGACCTTCGGACTCGACTTCGGCAATGAGTTTGGCGGATCCGAAACCAGTGTCATGGCCCGGGTCAGTATTCCCATCGGCGGCTCGGCCCGCCGGGCCTATGCGCAGGAAATGTCTGCCAGCGCCACCGTTGCCGAGCTGGACCGCGTCACCGCCCAGCGAGAAGCCTTCCAGGCGGTGCAGTCTGCGCGGCAGTCTCTTGGCGCTTCGATGACACTCTACGAAAAATCCCTTGAGACAGCCGAGTCCTCCCGGAAGATTCTGGAGACGATCCAGAAAGGCTACGAGTATGGCGAGATCACCATCACCGAATTCCTGAACGGCCGGCGTGCCCTGATCTCGGCCGAACGGATGGTGGCGGAACAACGCGCGCGGCTGGAAAGCGACGTGCTTCTGCTGCTGGCTCTGACAGGTGGTCCGGAAACGGAATAACTGCCTTCACCGGCACCTCCGCCCGGACACGCTCCCGCGCTCCGGCAAAGTCACCCAATTGTCGGGAAGTTCAGCCCGTGTCCGGATCCGGCCACCGTTTC